>DMNE01000502.1 GCA_003453735.1 Nitrospiraceae bacterium
GTGTAAGATTTTCGGTGTCTCGGTGGGTTCCCTTAACGGCGTTTTTCTTGCAGACCGGGCGGGCCGGTACAAGAGTCAAGGAAAAGGACCCGATTGGCCTGCCATAGGAGATGAACTTGTGAATTTCTGGCTCGATAACATAGATGATTTCAGCAAAATCGGAAAGAAGAGAACTGATACAGCAACGCTGTTTGAAGTTATTTTCAATAATTTCGATGGCCTTATCGACACAACCAACTTNNCTTGTAAAAGCCACATTTCAGATGAGCAACCTGAACCAAAGTCCTGTTCAGTTTTATGCGGGCTATGTAAATCTTGCGGACGGTCAGTTTTATAATGCTGACCTCGGGGACCCGAATATAATAGATTATATTATTGCAAGCACGGCAATTCCCATACTCAGCCCATAAAAAAGATCAACGACACGTATCTCGGTGACGGTGGTCTCCGTAATGTGTCGCCCCTTAAGTATGCTTTTCTGGACAAGAAGGTCAACGCAGTCGTTGCTATCACGTGCCAAGGATCCGACTTCCCTCCCGTCAGTGTTAATTATGAAAACTTGGTGACGTATGCTGACCGCCTCATGGACATTATCGTGAACGGTATCATCACAAATGATTTTGAGTGGGCAGACTATATCAACTTTTATTGTCCAAAAAATGGGAGCGTCGTTACAGAAGGCCCGCTTACAGGGTACCGGTACGCCCCGATCGGGCAAATACGACCCAAAAGAGAGCCCGATATAGACCTAGAGAATTTCAACCGAGATGATATAAGAAAGCAAATTGAATATGGCCAAAATACAGCGCAACAGGCTTTGAAAGAAGGCATATTTCAAGAAATACTGGCGTTGCCTGACTAGACTAGCGGTTGCGTTGCAAAAATGCTTCAGACCGTATCCTGCGCGCAAAGCGAAAAGAGCGAGAAACGGACGTCACTCCCCACTGCCGACATCGACCAGACCCACTCGCAGAGTGGCAGCATTGGCATCTGACAGCGGGTCTGATGACTTTTTTGCTTTTTCCTGTAACAAATGCACAACACTGTTGGATTGCGGAGCACCCTGCGAAGACCAAGTTCTCGAATGCGAATGCTTTAAAAGGAACCAAAAAGTTTTCTGGATAGCCTCCATTCTGACGGATTCCCACCGAACATCGAGGATGACCTTTGTTCGTTTATCATAAGCTGATCACTGTTAGCGTGCAATCAATAATTGTTCGCTATAAAGGATAGTCACACCATGTCTGAGCAAATATGACAACGCCCACTGATGTTTAAATCTTCTATTGGATGCAACTGCATCGGCGATCAAAAAGACTTCATACCCCCTCTTTTTCGCCCCAAATGCTGTTGCCCTGACACAGCCTTCCGAGTACACCCCACTCACATATATCCTGCCGACCCCCAGCTTTTTCAGATACGTGTCCAAATCGGGGTTAGAAAATGCATCCGACTTCGACTTCGGGAAATAGGGGCACCCGTCTCTGTATATCCGGGGATCGAGCTGTGCACCATCGCTGCCCTTCAACGCAGAAAATCTTCTGAAGAGATTCCCCATAAAATCCGTTTTGCTGAATTCGTTGCCAATGAATATAGCTTTCCCTCCGGTCTCCTTAAGGTAATCAATTAGCTTGTTAGCAATCGCAATAAGGCGCTCAGCCTGCTCAGAGCTGAGCGGCATTCGTCCGCCCCGAACGAGGAAATCTTTTTGAAAATCAATGAGCAACAGAGCATCCATGTGTTTCTTTACACTTCTTTAAAACATCTACGGTCTCTTGATCGGGCTCTGCATAATTATATTATAGTTTAGCATGCGTGCTTCAGAGATTCCTCAGAATTATAGCATTGTTATCTCGATGTCGGCGCCTTGCCAGAATACATCAGAGAATGCAAGACAAAAAATACTCTCTTGTCTACTGACTTCCGCAAAGGCGCAGTGAGTGAGATGAGAAAAACATATGAATAATGGTATGCCAAAGGCGGCGATGGATGCAGGCATAACGGACAAGATCTTGGAAGCTTAAAAGACGGCCTTACCGTTTTGACAAAGCTGTCGATGCAAATTCATATCGTACCTCTTATGTCCCTGTGAAAAAACGATAATAATGAGACCCTGTAATCGGTCTATTGAACTTTCACTGCTTTATGGTATTTTATATCCTATGCTCGAAACTACACCGCTCATGAAGCAGTATCTAAGCATCAAAGAGAGGCACAGCGATGCAATCCTGCTGTTCCGCCTCGGCGATTTTTATGAGATGTTCGGCGAAGACGCCAAAGTCGCATCAAAGATCCTCCAAATAGCCCTTACCACGCGGGACAAAACTAAAGAGGATCCGGTACCCATGTGCGGTATCCCCTATTTTGCTGCGGAGTCATACATCTCGCGGCTCATCAAGGCCGGCCATAAGGTTGCGGTCTGCGAGCAGATGGAGGACGCGAAAGAGGCAAAAGGCATCGTACAGCGGGATGTCATAAAGGTAATAACGCCGGGAACCCATACACCGGAGAACCCAAAGGAGAATAATTACATCTTCTGTTTCTTCCCTGCCGGGAAAAAACACGGCATCGCCCTCGCGGACATCTCTACAGGAGAATTCTCCGTTTATGAGACGGAGCAACCCGTAGAAGACGAATTGAGCAGGTTTGAGCCGAAGGAACTCTTATATCCCGCGAGCCTGAAAGATAACCTTCATTACGCCGAGATCCTTAAAAATTTTTATACCTCTGCCGCTGAAGACTGGTCTTTTGACTTCTCAGAAGCATATCGGGTTCTTTTAAAACACTTCCGGGTCTCCTCCCTCGAAAGTTATGGATGCGAAGGTATGACGGCCGCTATTTCCGCAGCGGGGGCCCTGATAAGCTATGTCGAGAACACTCTGAAAGAATCAGTCCCTTTTAAAAAGATCTCACCCCTCATGCAGAGCTCATACATGTTCCTTGATGCCGCGACTCAGAGGAACCTCGAGCTTGTCCACAACCTGAGGGGTGGAACAGAGGGAACTCTCCTTTCGGTAATGGACGAAACCCTCACCCCCATGGGCGGCCGCTACCTTAGGAACGCCATCCTCAGGCCCCTCATCGATATTACCGACATACAGAACCGCCAAGGCGCTGTTGACTCCCTGGTGGATGACTATGAGGTCATCGAAACGCTCAGGAATAACCTGAGACGGGTTCAGGACTTGGAGCGGCTGGCATCACGGGTAAGTGCCGGGACAGCAAACCCGAGGGACCTCGTAGCCGTCAAAAACTCAATAGCGTATCTCCCTGCCATAAAAAGCGCCCTTCATGCATCACCAAATCACTACCTCAAGACACTGGGTGAAGAGATAGGAGACCTCTCTTCCTTGAAAGCGGTGATTGAGTCAGGCATCGTGGAGAGCCCCCCCATCAGTGTCAGGGACGGAGGCATCATCAGGGATGGCTATAACACTGAAGTAGACAAACTCAGGAAGATATCGACCAGCGGGAAGGATTTTGTCGCTGAACTCGAAACAAAGGAGAGACAGAAAAGCGGCATAGCATCCCTTAAGGTGGGCTACAACAAGATCTACGGCTATTACATCGAGATAACAAAGGCAAACCTCGATCTTGTACCCGATCATTATATACGGAAGCAGACGCTCGTCAACGGAGAACGGTTCATAACCCCCGAACTCAAAGAATATGAATCAAAAATTATCGGGTCAGAAGAACATCTGAAAAATCTCGAACACAGCCTCTTCCAGACGATCCTCGGAAAGGTCCAGGCGGAAAACCAGAGGTTAACGGCTGTCGCGCACGCCATTGCAAAAGCAGATTTCCTCACGTCCCTCGCAATCCTCGCACGACGGCATGCCTATGTAAAGCCGATCGTCGATGGCGGCACCGCCATCGAAATCACTGACGGCAGACATCCGGTACTGGAACGACTGACGTCGGAACAATTCATACCCAACAGTGCTTCTGTCAGTGGTGAAAATGACCGGCTCTTAATAATCACGGGTCCGAACATGGCCGGGAAATCAACCTTCATGAGGCAGACCGCGATAATTGTCTTGATGGCCCAGTTGGGAAGCTTTGTCCCTGCAGCAGAAGCGAAAATCGGCCTCGTTGACCGGATTTTCACACGGATAGGGGCATCCGACTTCATATCAAAAGGGCAAAGTACGTTCATGGTCGAGATGATAGAGGCGGCTAACATTCTCAACAACGCATCCGCGAGGAGCCTTATCATCCTGGATGAGATCGGCAGGGGCACCAGCACCTTTGACGGCATCAGCATTGCTTGGGCGGTTGCCGAATATATCCTGACCAAGATTCAGGCAAGAACCCTCTTTGCCACCCACTACAATGAGCTTACGGAACTGAGCATGGCTCTTGACGGCGTAAAAAACTATAACATTTCAGTAAAAGAATGGGGCGACGACATCATATTCCTGAGAAAGATCACGCCTGGGCCCGCTGATAAGAGTTACGGCATTCAGGTTGGCCGACTGGCCGGTCTTCCTGAAGATGTGATTGATAGAGCAAAGGAGGTCCTTGCATCCTTTGAAAGCAATGAGATGACAAAGTCAGGCAAAACTCGATTCGTGCTGAGGGATTTCTCGAAAAGGCTTGCTCAAATGGATCTTTTTGAGTCGACGGAAGAGCCGTTGCTGTCGGAACTATTGCACATTGATGTATCAAAGTTGACTCCCAAGGCAGCACTTGCGAAACTGAGAGAGCTCAGGAAAGCAGCAGAATCTCTCTCGTCATAATGGCCTTGACAAAGGATAAAAGCCTATGATAGAAATTCACACCGTGAAAAAAACAAAGGAGGATATCATGAATCCAGAGAGTCTCAAATATCACAAAGAACACACCTGGGTAAAGGCGAGCGGAAAAAAAGCGACCATTGGTATAACTGAGCACGCGCAGGAAGCTCTCGGAGACATCGTTTTCATAGATCTTCCCGAAGTCGAAACAACCGTGGAAGCGAACAGCGAACTCTCGGAGATAGAATCCACTAAGGCCACCTCATCCGTCATATCACCGGTGAGCGGGACGGTAATCGAAGTCAACGAGGAATTATCAGAATCTCCTGAGATAATCAATGAGGAGCCATACGGCAAAGGCTGGATAGCTATCCTCGAGATGGATGATGTTTCGGAACTAGAGGACCTCATGGATGCCTCAGAGTACGGCAGCTACTTAGAAGAAGAAGCAAAATGAGAATCTCAATTCTCGGCGGAGGGCCCGGCGGTTATGTTGCGGCTTTGAAGGCTGCCCGACTGGGAGCCCAGGTCACGGTCATCGAAAAGGATGAAGTCGGCGGGACTTGTCTGAACTGGGGCTGTATCCCGACCAAGACATTAATCGCCTCAGCGGAGGTTTTTCATAAGGCCAAGAACCTTGAAGATTATGGAATAGAACTGAAGGGTTCTGTCTCGGCCAACCTCTCCAAGATAATGGAGAGGAAGAACAGGATCGTCTCCATACAGGTTAAGGGAATCAGAGCGTTGTTTAAGAGCTGGGGAGTTAATCTCATTGAGGGCAAGGGCACGCTCTTAAGTAACGACAAAATTGCGGTGGAGAAAAAGGACGAGACAACCGAGACGATAGAGGCCGACCGAATAATCATTGCCACGGGTTCACGGCCGGCACAGTTACCGACATTTCTCTTTGACGGCGTAAGGATCCTCTCAAGCGATGACGCAGTGAATATCACGGAGATACCGAAGAGTCTGCTCATCGTGGGAGCAGGCGTCATCGGGTCCGAGTTTGCATGCCTCTTTTCGGAGCTTGGAACGGATGTTACGATGGTCGAGATCTTGCCGAGGGCAGTCTGTACAGAGGACATGGAGATATCCGAACAGCTTGATAGGGAGTTCAAAAAGAAAAAAATACGTCTCTTGACCGGCCTGAGCGTTACCAAAGCCGACACCCGGCCTGACGGTACGCACGCATTTCTCTCGGATGGCAGGGAAATCGTAGCCGAAAAGATTCTCGTCTCCATCGGAAGGACCCTCAACAGCGACAAGATCGGCCTTGAGGCCGTTAACATAAAAAAAGGCGCGAAAGGCGAAATTCTCGTAAACGAGAAAATGGAAACGAACATCAGAAACATTTATGCAATCGGCGATGTTGTTGGCGGTATGCTTCTTGCCCATAAGGCATCAAAGGAGGGAAGGGTCGCTGCGTCCAATGCGTGCGGTAGAGAGGCCTCAATGGATTATGCGGTAATGCCTGCAGTCATATTCACATCGCCTGAGATAGCATCTGTGGGACTCAGAGAGTACCAAGCGGTCGAGAAGGGAATGGACATTAAGACGGGCCATTTCCTATTCAGGGGCCTTGGGAAGGCCCATGTCATGGGTGAAATCTCAGGGTTTTTCAAAATTATCGCAGATGCGCGTACGGACCGTGTCATCGGCGGTCACATTATGGGGCCTCATGCGTCCGACCTCATCCATGAGATCGCTCTCGCGATAAAAACAGAACTGAAAATTAACGACATCGTCGAAACAATCCACGCCCATCCCACCCTTTCCGAGGGTATCCTAGAGGCATCAGAGGATGTCCATGGCGAGGCTATCCATGGGCCGAAAAAATAATCTGAGGGACGGACCAACATGCACGTAAAAACCAACGCAGACGACTGGGTCGCTCTTACGAAAATAAAGAACTTGGATCTTTTTTCTGAACTCGATGTCCTCCTCCGCGCATTAGACCGTTTCTTTACCATCGAAGACCTCCCTCTTTCAAAGGAAGATATTGCGAACAAGAATTTCTTTGATGAGCTCTCAACAGCTAAAGACGCGATTCTGCGCATACTTGGGCTTCTTGACGTCATCATACCTGAGAGCAAACGGAATATTTACTGGTTCCAGAAATTTGCGCTCGCAAAATACCTCAACGACAAGCGGAGAGATGCATTCCGAGAAGAGCTCTATAAGCAGGATAACCCGGAAAAAAGTCTTCTCCTACTCTATGACTCCTTCGTAAACCTCAAAGGCATCATCACGGACATCCTCAAAACGGAACACATCCCTTGTCTCACTTTTACCAGTATCGGCCAGATGATTGGAAAGGACCTCAGAGAAAATAACTATTTTAATCCCTTCAAAAAAGACCTCAACCCTGAATTCGATGTCATCGATAACCGTGAAATCTCAAGGATAGTAAAAGGCATCAAGGACAGGGCAACAAAAAAATCTATCTCGGTGCTTCTCCTGTATCTTTTCAAGTTCCTGAGATATCTCAGGTTTGCTGATATTTCATCCAAGTATGGTTCTCACAACTCAGCCCTTCTTATCATCCTGCTCCTCCGTTCTGAGATCGCCCNNTACCAGTTTTCTATTGAATCACAGAGGGTCTTCGAACAGGAACTGAAAAAAACGTTGATCAGCAAACCCTCCCAGTATCCTCAGGGAAGAATAGAAAACAGTCACGGCATCCTGAAAAATCTCACCGAGCAGAGTATCCTCCAGATCGTACAGTTTTTCAGGCCTGAGATCGGCGGCAACGAGATCTTCGAAAGTTTCCTCACGAAGCTCGAACAATCCCTACGTCTGCGGGAAGACCTGCTGATCTTCCATAACTTATTGATCCTTATGGAGGAACAGAAATCAGATGAGGCTCAATTACAGGTGTTCGCAGCAATGAAAAACTTTATGCTTTACTTTCAGAGTTTCACCGCCAGACTTCTCAGATATGACGATTATGAAGAATTCAGTTCCTTCTTCGACAAAATCCTCACCTTCACTCCTAGTGATATCAGCGGAAAGAATCTCGCGAAGCTTATGGACAGGATTAAACAGTTCAGGATATTCATCGAGACCTGTCTGCGGCAGCTTTCCCACAGGGCGGAGTTGATTGACAGGCCAGCGGACATGGAACGGGTCGAGGCCAGTCTCAAACAATATCTCCTTTGAAAAATCGTGAACGGTCAATCATTCCCCGCCAAACCCTTTCTGTTTGCTGGAATCTGCCGGAGTAGTAGCAAGCCCAGTTGACAAGGGGACATAGTAATATGCAGAAGTTAAGAGAGCGAAGGTCAACCAACGCACCATGGGATATTGCACTGCCCATGCAACTGTCATCTGTGATGCACAGCTCTGAGGGTCGGAGCGAGTTGCAGATATGGTAACCCTTTACAGCAACCCGATGCGATCCGAAAAGGTTCCGGGGAGTCGCCGGATAACTGTTCAGACGATCTGCCGTAAAAACTGCCCACCGAAAAGGAAGGGTCAATGGCTCTTCTCTGTGGCAAACCACAGGGTCCCTCCGCTTCGAACATCATGAATGCTGCCTTCGCCCCTGCTCTTTCATATTGGATAATTGTTTACATATTATTTTTCTAAAAAAACTATAGGAGGCTCATATGGGAAAGATCGTCGATATTAAGGCAATGGAAATACTCGATTCACGGGGAAACCCCACCGTTCAGGTAGAAGTCTTTCTTGACAGCGGAGCATCCGGCAAGGCTTCGGTTCCCTCAGGTGCTTCTACCGGTGAAAAGGAAGCCCTCGAACTGAGGGACGGTGAAAACAGGTACCACGGGAGGGGTGTGCTCAACGCCGTCAGAAATGTCAGGGAAGAAATCGCGCCGAACCTCATTGGTGCTGACTCGACAGATCAGGTCTATGTCGACAATTTCTTGACAGAACTTGACGGTACAGAAAACAAAGCGCGCCTGGGCGCAAATGCGATCCTCGGTGTTTCCCTTGCAGTATGCAAGGCCTCCGCGGCAGAGGCGAGAACCCCCCTTTACCGGTATATCGGCGGGTGTGGCGCAAGGGAACTCCCAGTGCCGATGATGAACATACTGAACGGAGGCGCTCATGCCGACAACAATCTGAACATACAGGAATTCTTGATCATGCCCATAGGTCTGCCGGACATTTCATCAGCTGTCCGCGCGGGCTCCGAGGTCTTTCATACACTGAAATCGATCCTGAAAAAGAACTCTTTGAACACGGCTGTCGGGGACGAAGGAGGGTTTGCGCCGACCTTGAAAAATAATGAAGAAGCCATCCGGCTGATTATCCGCGCCATCGAAGATTCCGCTTATATACCTGGAAAGGATATAGCGATCGCCCTGGATGTGGCTGCATCTGAATTCTTTTCTGAAAAAGGATACCGCTTTGAGGGCAAGATCCACTCGTCCGACGCCATGATCGCGTATTACGAAAAACTCCAGAATCGTTATCCGATCCTTTCCATCGAGGACGGCCTTTCAGAGAAAGACTGGAAGGGCTGGAAACGCTTGACTCAAAAACTCGGGAAAACCGTTCAGCTGGTTGGTGACGACATCTTCGTCACCAATACCAAGATTATCAAGGAGGGAATTCAGCAAAAGATAGCGAACTCAGTCCTCATCAAGCTCAACCAGATAGGCACGCTCACAGAAACTCTTGATGCAATAGAGATGTCAAAAAGGGCAGGGTATACAACGGTCGTCTCCCATCGATCGGGAGAGACTGAGGACACGACGATAGCAGATCTTTCGGTTGCGTGCAACACAGGCCTCATCAAGACGGGTTCGCTGTCCAGAAGCGACCGAGTAGCAAAATATAACCGGCTAATGGAAATCGAAAAAGAACTCTCGGCCTCCGCCCTGTACAAAGGAAGAGGTGCATTGTATAATATAATGATATAATGAATAATAATCTTCTCAGGAAGCAGGTGGCATCGGAGATCAAGAGGAGGAGGCTCATCATCTCGACGATTATACTCCTCAGCTTCCTCTATCTTGGCGTCACGCTCATATTCGGCAACACCGGATTTCTCCGCTACCTCGAACTAAGAGAAAAAAAAGTCCAGATCCAACGCGAGATAAAAGACATCGAAGCGAAAAAAGCCCAATTAAAAGCCGATGTGAAACTACTGAAGGAAAACCCCTTCTATATCGAGAAGTACGCACGGGAAGATTTTGGTATGGCCAAGCCTGACGAATATATCTTCAAGTATGACCGATAGTNNATATACCGTCTTCCTTGGGCGAGGCTTCACGGGACAAAAGACTACCTTGACATGGCTGCCGTGCTGGGAGATTATCCCGAGATAAGACAGACATTTAACATCGTACCTTCCCTGATAGAGCAAATCCTCGATTATACGGACAACAACGCAACAGACGCGTTCCTGGACGCAACGCGGAAAAGGATATCCGAACTCACCGATGATGAGAAGATATTCATCCTCGAGAACTTCTTCCTTGCCAACTGGGACAATATGATCAGGCCGTTTCCGCGATACTACGAGTTGCTCGTTAAAAGAGGTCTGAGGGTTTTGAGAAGCGACCTGAATCGCACGATTAAGTATTTCACCAAAAATGACTTCTTAGACCTGCAGGTCTTGTTCAACCTGGCTTGGATTGACCCCATGTTCAGGAATCGTGATCCCTTTCTCGCTCACCTCATCACGAAAGGAAAAAACTATACCGAGGATGAGAAAGATGTACTCATCGAAAAACAGTTTGCAATACTGAGAGAGATCATTCCCACATATAAGGAGATGCGGAGCAGAGGCCAGGTAGAGGTCTCAACATCACCGTTCTTCCACCCAATCCTCCCTCTCTTGTGGGATACAGACATGGCGAGGATACCGATCCCGGACGTCCGGCTGCCGAAGAGGAGATTCTCACATCCTGAGGATGCCCAACATCAGATACTCACAGCACTCGACTATTTTGAGCAGATCTTCGGATTTAGACCGTCAGGCATGTGGCCCTCTGAGGGCGCAGTAAGCGAGGATATTATAAAGACAATTCACGCTGCGGGTATACAGTGGGTCGCCACCGATGAAGACATTCTCTCCCGCTCCCTCGGGGAGGCTTTACGCGATTCATCGGGGAATGCTCTGAATCCCTCTGTTCTTTATTCTGTTTATAATTTTTCGGAGGTCTCGATAATCTTCAGGGACCACAAAATCTCGGATCTCCTGGGCTTCGCTTACTCGGGGTGGGATCCCAAGAGCGCCGCCTCTGACCTTATTGCCAGACTTGGTGAAATACGGCGTTCCTTGCCATCGACAGAACCCCACATCGTTCCGATTATTCTCGATGGAGAGAACGCATGGGAGTATTACAGGAACGATGCCCATGACTTTTTCCGGTACCTCTATGAAGGTTTCTCAAAAACCGAATGGCTTAAGACAACAACGATATCCGATTTTCTTAAAATACAGAGCAGGAAAAAGAGCCTCAACCATCTCGCTGCCGGCTCATGGATTTACGCAAACTTCAGTGTCTGGATCGGCCATGAAGAGGACAATACGTCATGGGATTACCTTACCGAGACGCGGGAGTACCTTGAAACGTTTCAGAAGACGCATCCTGACAAAAACCTCGACTCAGCATGGAAATCATTATATGCTGCGGAGGGGAGTGACTGGAACTGGTGGTACGGAGATGACCATGCAACAGAGTTGGCAGAAGAATTTGACGAACTCTACCGTTTAAACCTCATGAAAGTCTATAAAGAGACAGGCGCTGATATTCCACCCCAGCTTTTTATTCCCGTACTCAGGAGCGACAGGGCAACTGCTCTGGCAGGCGCAATTCGCGGCTTTATTCACCCGAAGATTGACGGCATCATGACGAGTTATTTTGAATGGTACCAGGGGGCCCACATCGACGTCGAAAAGTCGGGCGGAAGTATGCACAGCACTGAAAGCCTCATTTCAAAGGTATACTATGGGTTTAATCAGGATACTCTTTTTATTCGAGTCGACCCCAAGCGGTCTTTTGATCATCTCTTTGAAGGGATGGTTCTCTCCATACAGATAATCAAGCCGTTCCCCTTCAAACTAAGCGTCTCATTAAGAAATGACATAAATGCAAGACTCTTTAGTAAGCAAGACGATGACTGGGTGGAGGTGCGAGGGGGGATGATTGACGCTGCCGTTGGTGATATTTTTGAATGCGGTGTCGCATTCCAGGATATACACGCAAAGGAGCATGATGAATTGAATCTCTTTATTTCATTACAGCGGGGAGACGAAGAGATTGAGCGATGTCCCTGGAGAGGCTATATCACCGTAACTGTGCCGACTCCTGACTTTGATGCGATGATGTGGTATTGAGCACCGGTGATTAGTTAACCGCTTTTTGCGAAGCGTTAAGAATAGATAGCGCTTCGTCTGACTTTCTGTTTCTCATAAGCCTCTCAGCCATACTTCCTGGCATAACCACTTCGAGGACAAGCAGCTCGATCCCCTGCCTTTGCCAATCAATCCGGTTAAACGGTGATGGTAAATTTTGTTTGATTTCGTTATTATCATAGTATCTTACACTCATACACCGTCAGGAGGTTTCCGTGATTCTCGGTATTAACATTGACCATATCGCGACGATCAGGGAAGCGAGGAAGGGAAGCGAACCCGACCCTCTCATGGCGGCAACCCTCGCAATGCTAGGTGGTGCGGACGGGATCACCGTACATCTCAGGGAGGACAGAAGACATATCAACGACAGAGATCTGAAGGGCTTGAGGGAAATGGTTCCTATCGAACTCAACCTCGAAATGGCTGCAACCCAGGAGATGGTGGGGATCGCCCTTTCGGTTAAACCAGATATGGTCACGCTAGTCCCGGAAAAACGACAGGAGCTCACTACGGAAGGCGGGCTTGATCTCATCACGCGAAAAGATCTGATAGCAGGAGCTATCCAAAAAATCCAGCAGGCTGGTATTCCCGTAAGTTTGTTCATCAATCCTTCGATCATAGACATCGACCTATCCAAGTCAATCGGGGCCGATATGGTTGAGATCCATACCGGGCATTACGCTAACGCACATGCGAAAAGACATCAGGATGAACTCATAAAGATAAAGGACGCAGCCGAAATCGCATATCGGAATGAACTCATGGTGAATGCGGGACACGGCCTCAATTATTTTAATGTTAAAGCTGTAGCCGCAATTGACGGAATCAGGGCGCTCTATATCGGTCACAGTATAATTTCCAGGGCAGTTCTCGTCGGCATGGAACGGGCTGTGCGCGAGATGAAGGAACTGATAGGATGCTCAAGGAAGCTTACAGAGTGACCTCCTAAGCAGAACGCTGGGGAACTTTGGAATAATTACGGTGGGCATATTTTTATGATAGATCGTTGTGAGGTTAACTTCAAGGTCTTCATTGACATCTTCAGTAAGGTCTATATCACAGGGTGTCATGTCAACATTCTTCACTTACCTGCTCTTTTTTGCATTCTACCATCAACCAGCAGCTATCAACAAACAGCCGTATCATCATGATTTACGGCATCGGCGTAGACATCGTAAAAGTTGAGAGGGTACGGGAGATAGTGGAAAAATGGGGGGAGAGATTTCTCCATAGGGTATTCACAGACCAAGAGATACGCTATTGCTACGGGAAAAAGAGCCCTTATCTTTCGTTGTCGGTGAGGTTCGCTGCCAAGGAAGCATGTGTTAAAGCAGTCGGATCAAAACTCCCTGTCTCCTTGAAGGATATCGAGGTAGTAAACGACATATTCGGCAAACCAGCCATAAAAACATATGGCAACGTTGACATTTTTTTCCGGGAGCATTTTCTTCAAGAGGCGCACCTGAGTTTGAGCCACGAAAAGGACTATGGTATCGCATGTGTCGTAATCGAGTCGGATAACCCTTAATGGAGACCACCATGAAAAAGGCCACATCGTTTGCGAGACGACAGAAAACATGGCGTTGTTCGGGACTAAGTGACAGCATTATTTTTTGTTTACGGTTTAGCTTTTTCCACTCTCGGATTAACCATTGTTGTTTGAAAACCACCTGACCCACAAATGAAAGAGTGGAAGGTTAATCTCCCCAAGAAAATATCTCTCCGATATCGCCGGTAACGTGGGAGTGGTGAGCCCTTCCGATTATCCATGCCCTTCGTTTAATCTCTCCATTGCCTCTTTAGCAGCTATCGTCTGTGCCTCTTTCTTGCTCTTTCCCGTCCCCCTTCCGAACGGTCTGTCTCCAATGAGGACGTTAACCGTAAAGATCTTGCGGTGCTCGTCTCCCTCCTGGCTTATGAGCCGGTACTCGGGCAAGACCCCAAAGAGCGTCTGGCTTTTTTCCTGAAGGTCTGTCTTGTAATCGTGGCACTGACCAGAAGAGATCACGGACGGTATCTTATCCTGAAGAAGCTGCAGAATCACATGCTGCGCATGTTCAAATCCTCCGTCAAGATAAATAGCCCCAAAAACAGCCTCTAAGGCATCTGCAAGGATGGATTTCCTTCGTCTTCCTCCCGTTTCTTCCTCGCCCTTCCCTAAGCGTAGGTATTCACCGAGGGATATTTCGGCCGCGATCTCCGCCAAGAGAGAACCCTTTACGAGATAGGACTTCATTTTAGCCATCAGCGATTCGGAAAATCCTTCGTCATAGCGGAAAAGATACTCGACAACAGCAAGTGCGAGCACAGAATCACCAAGGAACTCGAGTCTCTCATTGTATGCCAACGCCTTATGAGGATTCTCATGCTGAAAGGATTTGTGGGTCAGGGCATTGAGGAGAAGCCCCTTGTTTTTAAAACAGTACCCTAACGTTCTCTCAAGCTTCTCTATATTTTTTGAATAGGAGGCATGCATTCGTCCCGCCAAAGCCAAAGGAATTCGATAACGTATACTCGACAGTTCTCTGTCCTGCCTTCCAGGGAACATAATCGAGGTCACATTCGGGATCAGGCTTTTCAAGGTTTATCGTCGGGGGGACCATATTGGTATGGACGCTCAGGACACTGATAACTGCCTCCACACCGCCCGCAGCACCGAGCAAATGTCCAGTCATGGACTTTGTAGAACTCACGCACAGCTTATAGGCATGTCCTCCGAATACCTCTTTAATCGCTGCTGTTTCCAGTTCATCGCCGTATTTTGTCGATGTCCCATGGGCATTGATGTAATCAACCACGTCAGGCACAACACCTGCATCCTTCAATGCAAGTTCCATACACGCTGCTGCACCCTCTCCTCCCGGAGATGGTGATGTAATGTGATAGGCATCACTGGTCATGCCGTAACCGACCACCTCAGCATAGATTTTCGCATTCCTTTGCTTTGCAAAATCGAGGGCTTCGAGGACAACAATCCCCGCCCCCTCACCCACGACAAATCCATCTCTGTCCGTGTCAAACGGTCTACTGGCCCGCTCGGGTTCATCATTGCGCGTGGACAGGGCCTTCATGACAGCAAACCCTCCGACTGCCATGGGGGTTATAACGGATTCTGTTCCGCCAGCAATCATCGCATCAGCGTCTCCACGCTGGATAATCTTGAACGCATCTCCTATCGCATGGGTGCCAGTAGCGCAAGCGGTAGTCACCGCGGTGTTCGGACCCTTAGCGCCGAATTGTATGGAGACACGGCCCGATGCGAGGTTAATGATCAGCATAGGAATAAAAAATGGTGATATCCTGCGGTAACCCTTTTCAAGATAGATCTTATGGTAATGCTCAATCGCAGGAAGGCCCCCCATCCCAGAGCCTATGATCACACCAACCCTTTTGGCATTCTCGCCAGTTATCGTGAGACCCGATTCCTCCATTGCCATTGTGGAAGCCGCTACCGCAAAGTGGATAAACCGGTCCATCTTTTTTATTTCCTTGGGTTCAATATAAAGGGCCGGGTCAAAATCTTTCACTTCTCCAGCGATATGCACAGGAAGGTCCGAAGAATCAAATGTCCTGATAATTCCTATCCCCGACCTGCCTTCAAGAAGCGCTTCCCATGAAGCTTTCACCCCTATCCCAACAGGGGTAATGAGCCCCATGCCCGTTACAACAATCCTTCGTTTTTCCATTGTCCTCTGAGGTTTTAGCCTTGTTTCTTCTTTATGTACTCTATTGCGTCCTTGACCTTTGTGATCTTCTCGGCATCCTCATCCGGTATCTCGATATTGAAGGCCTCTTCAAATGCCATGACAAGCTCCACTGTATCCAAGGAATCTGCTCCAAGATCCTCCACAAATGATGCTTCAGCTGTTACTTCCGATGGGTTTACACCGAGCTGCTTCGCTATGATCTCTTTAACCTTTTCGTCCACCATCATGACACCTCCATTTCAAAATTATTTAGCCGATGAGTGATAGAAAAACTATGCCGCTCTCTAACTCCATTACGGGATCGATCTGTATTACCCAAACTACATATACATACCGCCATTTACATGCATCACCTGACCAGTAATATACCCGGAATCAGTCGAAGCAAAGAACAAAACGGCATGTGCGACGTCATCTATCGTTCCGAACCGGGCCATCGGGATCGCCTTTTTCATTTCCTCCTTCACATTTTCAGGGAGGGCATCGGTCATTACAGTGGTAATAAAGCCTGGAGCGACCGCATTACAGGTTATCCCCCTGCTCGCATATTCCCTTGCAATGGTCTTTGTCAACCCTACAATGCCTGCCTTCGACGCACTGTAGTTAGCCTGTCCCGGATTGCCCATAAAAGCCACCACAGAAGCGATGTTGATGATCCTTCCGACCCGTTGCTTTGCCATAATCTTCACCGCCTCTTTTGAACAGAGGAATACCCCCTTCAGATTGACTGCTATCACGGCATCCCAATCATCTTCCTTCATCCTGAGTAAAAGGCTGTCCCTTGTTATGCCGGCATTGTTTACGAGGATGTCCAGTCTCCCAAATGTATCCATTATTTCCTGAAATGCTTTTATCACCTCCTCTGACTTCGAAACATTAATGCTGACAGCCATGGTCTTCCCGCCAATCTTGGCAATCTCGGCAGAGGTTTGCCGTGCGTCGTCGATATTGACATCGGCGATCACAACATCAGCCCCTCTTCTGGCAAGTCCTTCTGCTATTGCCTTTCCAATACCTCTCGCACTTCCTGTTACAAGGGCGACCTGACTTTTGAAGTCCATTTTCTCCCTCCCCAAAAAGACGGCATAATTGTAACAGAGATATCTTGCTCTTTTCCAGTCTTTTTATAGAACCCTATCTTTTTATAGACCCTTTTTATGGACCTGTTTTTATAAAAATACCCTGGACATGGCAGCGTCAAAAAGACGGGGCATTTTCACCACGCAGGCGGAGTATTCTCAGATCCATAATATTGTTCACATTTGCCCTTTCAGATCACTTTTTTCGCCAGGCCCGCTGCGTCTGCCAAGCTGTTTTTTTGTTTCCGAGAGAAAATTTGCACTAATGGCCTGATTTTTAGTTATAATACCACCGAAAAAAAGAAAGGGGCTCAAAAGAGTTTGACGAAACATACTGTCTACCTTGTTGACGTGACTAATAGAGACGGAGTCCAGACATCGAGGATCCTTCTGCCGAAACTCTCTAAAACCATGCTTAATATGTATCTTGATGAAATGGGCGTCTATCAGAGTGAGATCGGGTTTCCCACCTTACGGCATGAGATGAATTATATCAACGCCAACCTTGAGCTTGCAAAGATAGGTGCGATCAAGAGGATTCACCTAGAGGGCTGGTGCAGGGCCATACCTGAGGACATTGAACTCACGTTCAAGAACTGCCCTGAGATCAAGCACCTGAATATATCAATGTCAACGTCCGAAATCATGCTTCAGGGGAAATTCCAGGGCAGAAAGACATGGAAGGACATTGTCGATTCGCTTATCAAATCGGTGAAACTGGCGAAAGAACTCGGTACAGACACTCTGGGAGTTAACGCTGAGGATGCTTCCCGGACTGAGCTCGATAAGCTCATAGAGTTCGCCTTAGCCGGAAAAGAGGCTGGTGCAGACCGTTTCAGATATTGTGATACCCTTGGTGTGGATGACCCGATCACGATATACGAAAGAATAAAGGCCCTGACGCTTGCAACCAAATTCCCCATCGAGATGCATTGCCACAACGATCTCGGGATGGCCGAGGCGGTATCGGTTGCCGGCGCTCAGGGAGCAGTAGAGGGAGGAGCAAACGCCTACATCAACACAACGATAAACGGCTATGGCGAACGTGCGGGCAACTGTGATTTAGTATCGACAATCCTTGCGTTGAAGTTCTCACACGGTCTGAAGAACAAGATCCTCCTTGATAAGCATGTTGACCTGAAAAAGTCCTGGAAGATTGCAAAGTATGCTTCCTACGCTTTTAACCTTCCCATTCCCATCAAACAGCCAGGGGTCGGCGCAAACGCTTTTGCCCATGAGTCAGGCATCCACGCAGATGGTGCTCTCAAGGACAGGCGTAACTATGAGCTTTATGACCCTGAGGATGTGGGGAGGGGTGAACCGGAACTGCTCGAGACGGGCAGAATCATAACAACCGGAGAATACGGTGGCATCAAGGGATTCAGACATGTATACGATAAGCTCGGCATTCATTTCCATAATGACAGCGAAGCACGGAAGATCCTTGAACTGGTTCAATATGCTAATCTACACACCCAGAAACCGTTAACTGATGATGAACTCAAATTGATTGCAACCCAGCCGGACACCGTGAGAAAAATTCTCACGGTGGTACTACCATAACGTTCCATGGCGGAAACACCGGTCACCGTCAGGGTCATACGTGCCCCTATCAGGAAATCGAGCTAGTCAGCCAAATGCAGCCTAAAAGATCGTCGCATTAGGAATCTCAAGAAAAAATCTGAGGATAAAGGCTCCTTGCAAAATTACCGAAACGACGGAAAACAAAGCATAAGCCAGCACGGCCAAGATGCAACGGGCCATGGTCATGGGGCTTTGCTTCCTCTTTACTACCCATTGTCCGGCGCCTCACGCCTCGTACCGGTTCTCTACAATAAGCTCTATGTGGCTTGAAATTCTCCTCATCGCTTTTTTTGTCCTCTGCACCTCCTTTTGCGCTGCTGCGGAGATAGCAGTGGTCACCACCAGGAGAACACGCATCAAGCAACTGATGGACGAAGGATCTAAGAATGCTCAAGTCTTAAACAAACTAAGGGAATCGCCTGGCAGATTTCTCGCCACCATTCAGATTGGCGTCACCTTGTCTGGCGCCCTTGCATCGGCCATTGGCGGAACAATTGCTGTACAAGTCATAAAGCCCGCGTTAAAAACCGTTCCCATAGCATTCTTCGCTGCTTCAAGCGAGTTCTTCTCCATAGCAATAGTCGTTGTGATCATCACGTATTTCTCTCTTGTGTTCGGGGAGCTCATCCCCAAGTCTCTGGCACTCTCAAATCCAGAGGCTGTAAGCCTTCTTACCGCTCCGGCAATAGAGAGGTTTTCCCGACTGACTAAGATCGTTGTCCGGATTTTGACAGCGAGCACTAACTTATTATTAAAGCCTTTCGGCCGGAAGGCTTTCACCGAAAGGGCATACATTACCGAGGAGGAGTTGAAACTCCTTATCGAGGAAGGCCGCGAACAGGGTGTCTTTGAGCCAGAAGAAAAGGAACTCATTCACAGTGTGTTCGAGTTTACCGACACCTTCGTGAAAGAAGTCATGATTCCCGCCCCCCAGATGGTCACTATAGGACTTCATATGCAAATCGATGAGGTCAGGGCTATCATCTCTGAAGAAAAGTTCTCCCGTTATCCGGTGACGGGAAAGGATATAAATGATATCCGCGGGATTCTCTATGCCAAAGATTTTTTCAATATCCTTTCTAAAACCGGCAATATTGACATACGGAGGATCATAAAACCTCCCTTGTTCGTCCCTGAGACCATGAAGATAAGCATTCTCTTACGGGAGATGCAGAAGAAAAGGGTTCACATGGCCGTCGTCATAGATGAATACGGCACCGTCTCCGGCCTTGTTACTTTGGAGGACCTCCTTGAGGAGATCGTCGGCGAGATCAGGGACGAATACGATACGGAAAGCCCGGTGATTCAGCTCAGTGACGGCTCGATGATCATAGATGCCTCTATCAGTGTCAGTGATCTGAAGGAAGATTATGAGATAGTGATACCCGAGTCGCCCGACTACGAGACTCTTGGGGGTTTTATTGTCACCTACTTACAAAGGATCCCACAGACGGGCGACATCATAGAGATGGAAGGGAAGAGATTGAAGATCATTGAGATGGTGGGGCAGAGGATCGCAAAGGTAAGGCTCGAAAAGCTTCCAGAAAAGCCGGCTGAAGAATAGGATTCTTTGAGGCACCTTTCAGTTCGTGCTGTTCGTCCCTTTTCGATTTCTTTTTTAAANNAGAATCCCAAAAGGGTTTTACGGATCTCAGCGACTGCAGAGGAAGGTTCACTACTGGCTACAGGGCAGGATCCGGAAGTATACGAAGTACAAGGCTCACGCACGCAGTATCCGTTTCATCAGGTACTGAACCTGAGGTACTTCCCAGTATGCCTATGACGGCTCAGGGAAGGTCCACCGGACCGGCAGGTTTTCTCCGGAGGACAGACGAGACAATACTGACCTGAGGCTTCAAACAACATCGCGGTCAGATAGATACTGGATCAGCGAGTATGTGAGAAATGGCAACGTCTGGGCAGAAAAGCTCAATTCGTCTTGAGGGACCCAAAGCTCCCTGCTGGCACTAAGACATTTACAGGTATTTGCTTCGCTCATTCGCCTCGTGTGGTTGCTTCCCAGAAAATGCTTTGCGCTTGCGCCCTCTCCACGTCAGCGCTGTTCCAGAAAAGGAACCCCCATTGTAACGGCGTTTCTGCAATTTAGCGGGAGGATGTCCTGTGGATACTTGGGATTGCCTTTGCTATACTTATAATGAAAAGGGGAAATGTTTCCGTAAACACTGTATCAAAGCATCCGGAGGAAGAAAAATGACCGAGCCCATTCGTATAAAAAATATCGGCCTGCGGGGAGTTACGGTAGCGGACACGAAAATCAGCTTTATTGACGGCGAGAAGGGGATTCTTATTTATCGCGGCTATCGGATAGAGGAGCTGGCGCAGAACTCGTCATTCGTCGAAACAGCCTACCTCCTTCTGAATGGGGCGTTGCCGAATAAGGAACAGCTTGCGGCATTCAACCGGCAGATCGCAGCTGCGCGGCACGTGCCGGACTTCATCTTCGAAAGTTTCAAGCGGTGGCCCCGACATGCTCACCCGATGGACGTACTGCAGGCCTCCATCCCACTGCTGGCCATGGCTGACCCTGATCTGTCAGTCGACACGAGAGATGCAGATGTCCTCAAGTCCGTGAGGCTGATAGCCCGTCTGCCTGCACTCGTAGCTGCCTGGCACAGGATACGGAAGGATTTAGAACCCCTGCCCCCGGATGATACCTTATCACACGCAGGCAATTTTTTATGGCAACTCTCGGGAGTCAAACCAGATGAAGAGATAGCCCGCGACCTTGACATCTGCCTGATCCTCCATGCGGATCACACGTTCAATGCCTCCACCTTTGCCTGCCGTGAGGTAGTCTCGACCCGGGCGCATATGTACGCAGGGGTTGCAGCCGGAGTCGGCGCCCTTTCCGGAAGCCTGCACGGCGGTGCCAATGCCGAGGCAATGAAAATGCTTCTCGAGCTGCAATCCCAGAAGGACATAGCCGGATGGGTGAAGAAGCAGTTGGATCAGGGTAAAAAGATAATGGGCATGGGCCATGCCGTCTACAAGACCACAGATCCCAGGGCCAAATTTCTCAAGGAGATTTCCTATCAGTTAGGGAAAAAGCTTCATCAGGAACAGTGGTACGAGGTGTCAAACCGGTTAGAAGAGACGGCGATTACTGAATTTGAGAAAAGAGGGAAAATGACGATTAAGCCGAACGTCGATTTCTACAGTGCGCCTGTCTACCACATGATGGGGATACCGACAGACCTGATGACACCTGTCTTCGCCACATCGAGAATTGCCGGCTGGTGTGCCCATATCATCGAAGAGAAATTCGCCGAGGCACAGGAGAAGCCAGCACTCTATAGGCCCAAAAGCGAATATGTGGGTAATTACTGCGGCCTGATGGGTTGCTCCTATGAACCTATCCAGAGCAGACGGTAAAAAAAGAATGGAACAGCCGCCCAGAAGGCACCCGTTGCTTCACGAGGACTTTACTCTATCACCCGTTCCATTTATAATATGACAGCTATGAGAAAAAAGGTCTCCATACTCGGTGCCGGGAATGTCGGTGCTTCTATTGCTCAGCTTATAGCCCGTGACGGGATAGCAGATATTGTTCTTTACGACATCGCGGAGGGTCTCCCCCAGGGGAAAGCCCTTGACCTTGCTGAGGCATGTCCTCTCTGGAACTCATCGGTCTCCGTGAAAGGGACAAACAGTTATGACGACATTGCTCATTCTGATATCCTGGTGGTCACCGCAGGTTTTCCGAGAAAACCGGGAATGAGCAGGGATGATCTTCTTCAGGCAAATGCCGATGTGGTAAGACATGTTGTAGGAGAGGCATCGAAAAAATCTCGTCACGCTTTCATCATCGTCGTTACTAACCCTATGGACGTCATGGCACAGCTCGCTTGGAAGATCTCAGGATTCGACCATCAAAAGGTCCTCGGCATGGGCGGAGTCCTCGATTCAACAAGGTTCAGGACATTTGTATCGCTTGAACTGGGGGTATCAGCCGTTGATGTTGAAGCCCTTGTCATGGGAGGGCATGGGGACCAGATGGTCCCCATGCCCCGCTTCACCACAGTGAAGGGTGTTCCCATAACAAAAATGCTATCCCCCGCAAAGATCACCTCGATCATTGAAAGAACACGAACCGGAGGAGCTGAAATCGTTTCTCTTCTTAAAGCGGGAAGCGCCTATTATGCGCCTGCAGCTGCAACATACCAGATGATACGAGCGATAGTCTTTGATGAACGGAGAATCCTCCCCTGTGCAGCATACCTCACTGGACAATACGGTGTAAGGCACATCTACGTCGGTGTGCCGGTTGTTCTCGGAAAAGACGGCATCGAACAGGTGATAGAGTTAGAATTGAACGAGCAAGAAAAAAAGGATTTCGATAAATCTCTTTCGGCGGTCACAGCCCTCTTAGAAAAAATAGCCATTTAAATTATTGCGGAGGAGATCATGGAAAGGACCCTGTCCATTGTTAAGCCCGATGGCGTTAAAAAGAATGTTGTCGGAGAAGTGATTTCGAGATTTGAAAAAAAGGAGTTAAAGATATCAGCACTGAAGATGCTGCTCCTCTCAAAGGAGGAGGCACAGAGATTTTATGTCGTCCATAAAGAACGCCCTTTCTATGGGAGTTTGACTCATTTCATGTCTGAAGGTCCTATTGTCGTCATGGTGGTGAGCGGTGAAAATGCCATAGCAAAGGTGAGGGAGATCATGGGTGCAACAAATCCTAAGGATGCCGCTCCCGGAACGATCAGAGCAGATTTTGCGTCGGATATAGAGCGCAATATTGTCCACGGCTCCGATTCTCAGCAATCCGCTGCGTATGAGATTCCCTTCTTTTTCTCTTCGTTAGAAATCCTGTAACGACACACAATCGTGAGAGGTAATGTGTAATGTCGATGTGGTTCGTCATCGATATCCCTTGTTCACTCTTGTCGTGCTCTCTTTTCCTTCTTTGTTTATGCCCTTCTCCCGGTTGACTTTCGTTATGAAAAGCAGTATCATTAAAAAGGAGGACGTAGAATGTTTGAGAAGTTTACGGAGAGAGGCAGAAAGGTAATCATCTATGCGCGGGAAGAAGCCGAGAAAAGGCAGAATGATTACCTCGGAACAGAACATCTTCTCTTAGCCCTTCTGAGAGAAGAAGAAGGGCTTCCTGTGGCAATACTCAGAAAAATGGGTCTTACCATAGAAGACCTCTTTATGGAAATTGAGAGAAACCTACCTTCGGGCACTAATATCCTGACCTTTGGGGACATCCCGTTTACCCCGCGCGCCAAAAAGGTTCTGGAATTAGCGGTTGAAGAAGCGCGACTCCTCGGACACAATTATATCAGTAGCGAACACCTTTTACTCGGCATCATCCGGGAAGAGGAAGGAATAGCAGGAAAAATCCTAAGAAACTTTGGCGCGAATCTCTTGGGCGCCCGCCAGTTAACCATCAACCTTTCCCTGAGAAACCAGAGCCAAGTGAAAGAAAAGAAGAGTACAACGCCTGCCCTCGACGAATTCGGCCGCGATCTGACCCAACTGGCAAAGGCGGGAAAACTCGATCCCGTAATCGGCAGGGAGGACGAGATTGAGCGCGTCTTACAGATACTGGGAAGAAGGATCAAAAATAATCCTGTTGTTATCGGTGAACCTGGCGTGGGGAAAACAGCGATTGTGGAAGGCCTTGCGCAGAACATCGTGTCCGGCGATGTTCCTGACAACCTTTTAGGCAAGCGCATTGTCTCCCTTGATCTCGGCGCGCTTATCGCTGGCACAAAATACAGAGGACAGTTTGAAGAGCGCCTCAAAATCGTTATGAAGGAAATAACACAGTCTGACAATGTAATCCTTTTCATTGATGAATTGCACACTCTTATTGGTGCCGGAGCGGCAGAGGGCTCTGTCGATGCGTCCAGCATGCTGAAGCCTGCACTTTCTCGCGGCGAGATCCAGTGCATCGGTGCGACCACGCCGAACGAATATAGAAAATACATCGAAAAAGACAAGGCAATGGAGAGAAGATTTCAGCCGATTTACATTCATTCGCCCTCTCTTGAAACAACGGTGCACATCCTCAAGGGCTTAAAATCAAGATACGAGACACACCATAGAGTAAAGATAAGCGAAGAGGCAATTGCCAATGCGGTCAACTTGTCCGACCGGTATATTTCCGACCGGTACCTGCCCGATAAGGCAATAGACGTTATTGATGAAACCGGTTCGCGAATTAAATTGAAACGATCTACCCCGCCGACGGAACTGAAGGACATGGAACAGGAACTCATGCGGATCTCCAGAGAAAAAAACCTTTACGTCAAACTTCATGATATTGATAAGGCATCTGTCATCCGCGCAGAAGAAGAGAGACTGAAGAGACAGTACGACCAGATGCAAAAACGGTGGAAAGAAAACATGAACAAGGAAATACCCATAGTTACCCCTGACGATGTCTCATATACCGTCTCAAAAATGACGGGCGTGCCCTTGTTTAAGCTGGAAGAAAGGGAGTCGGAAAAACTGATACGTATGGAAGATGCGATTCATGAAAGGATCATAGCCCAGGACGAAGCTATTAAGGTGATATCCAGGGCAGTACGTCGGTCACGGTCAGGCCTGAAAGACAGGAAAAAACCTATTGGGACTTTCTTCTTCCTCGGTCCAACCGGTGTCGGAAAAACAGAGCTCGCAAAGGCCCTTGCTGAGTTCCTTTTCAATGACGAGAACGCACTCATCAAGATCGATATGTCAGAGTATATGGAGAGGTTCAATGTTTCGAGGTTGACGGGAGCACCCCCTGGCTATGTCGGTTACGAAGAAGGTGGTCAACTCACCGAGAAAATACGGAAGAGGCCATACTCGGTTGTTCTTTTCGATGAAATCGAAAAAGCCCACCCAGACGTCTTTAACATACTTCTGCAGGTTCTTGATGAAGGCGTCCTCACCGACAGTTACGGCAGAAAAGTGGACTTTAAAAATACCGTCATCATTATGACGTCGAATCTCGGGGCCCGGATCATAGAAAAAGCGACCCCCCTCGGCTTTCACAAGGGCACATCGGACGACATCTACCAGAAGATAAAAGACAATGTTCTCAATGAACTCAAGAAGACTTTTAATCCCGAATTCCTCAACCGGGTGGACGAGATGGTCGTCTTCCATCCCTTAGAAAAAGAACATCTCATATCTATCATAGACTTGCTGGTCGCCGAGTTGAATAAGCAGCTTATCGAGCGGGAGCTTTTCATAGAAGTGGATCAGTCAGTCAAAGAATGGATCATCGCCAAATTCTACCAACCTTCATACGGCGCAAGACCTATGCGAAGAGCAATACAGAAGACCATCGAGGATCCGCTCGCAGAGGACTTACTCAAAGGCAGGTTTAAGGGTCCTCTGCGGATTAAGGTCATCCTTGAGGTGGATACCCCGGTCTTTATCGGGGCTGAAGATGCGGCCTTGCTGTCGGTTAACTGACATACGTAGGTCAGTTAGAATCACCACGGATCTCCGAACTCTCAACCAGTGGCCTATTGCGTTTGTCAAAGGCGTGAGCAGGGGGAAAGAGGCTAGTCTCTGGGAAAGGAACTAACGCGTTGAAGGCCAAAGGTATTATCTTGATGGTTATCTTCCTCTCAGGCCTGATTGTCCTCTTTTTTGGGATTAGGAGAGAGGAGACGTCCCGACGACCATCCGCAACGGTAGGTTTGGATGCACCAGAAGTGGTTTTACGCGATGCATCAGGGAAAGCCTTCACCCTCGCAGAACTGAAAGGCTCTGTCGTTTTCGTTAACTTTTGGGCATCATGGTGCGAGCCGTGTAAAGAGGAAATTCCTTCCATACAAGGTATGTACAACCATTTTAGAAATGACGGGCAATTCCGCATGCTCACCATTCTCTATAAGGATGAGTCGCAGACGGCCAGAGCCTTTCTAAAAGAAGGCAATTATGATTTCCCCGTTTTGACGGACACTGATGGCCGTTCAGCGATGTCCTATGGTGTGACGGGCGTCCCCGAGACCTATATCGTGGACAAGAAAGGGATTCTCAGGGAGAAGATTATCGGTCCTGCTGACTGGACTTCTCCTCAAGCGATTACTCTCATAGCAAACTTAATCAAAGAGTAAACCTGCCCAATGGGGAAACCCGCCCCGCCAGAGACCTCTCTCCTGTTCGTCGGAACGCTCTACCGAAAGAAACAGTACTTCTTAGAAGCGAAGGAGAAACTCCAGAAGCAATTTGGAGAACCCCTGATGGAGAGTCCTTGTCTCCCCTGGGATTACACTGATTACTATCGGAACGAACTCGGCTGGCCGATTACAAGGACATTTCTCTTTTTCAGGGATACCATAAATCCGGGGGATCTTGCTGATATCAAATTGACAACACATGAGATAGAATATCAGCTGTCTGAGCACGGCAAGAGGAACGTCAATCTCGATCCCGGTTATCTTACTCGCTCTAAGGTGGTCCTTGCATCAACAAAGAACTATTCCCATCGAATATACATCGGCAAGGGAATCTATGCGGAAGTCACCTTAATATACAACAAAGGGAAGTACCGTCCGCACCTCTTTACCTATAGGGATTACGCAAGCGACATTGTTACGGAGATCTTCGAACAAGCACGGGCTTTCTTAAAAACAGCAGAATCTGTCCACAGGTGCAAATAATCCCGTTGTCGCCGCGTGCTGTCTATGATCACGCCATACGGCAATAGTCATGATCCAAGTTTGCCTCTTGAGATTCCTCTTCGTCATCTCCCTACTTGGTTCTGTTGCGGTTTCCATTTGCGCTTCCCTTTTGACAAGCCTACCCAGTATTGTTACAATGTGCAAATGCGCGGAGTGTCCGCCACTCAAACACGATGAAACTCCATTTTACCCGAACGAACGGCCTGGTGGATGAGGCTATAGACCATCTCATGGAACTTGCCGATGAGATTCATTCCCCTGGACTTGTCCGCGAGATGATTCTCGCCGCACTGAAGGCTGGTCAGGAGGAAGAGGATAAAGCAGACCTCAAGCTCATGAACACGACTATGAAAGAAATGCGTTTTACGGCAAAGGTTTTCGGCCCTTACCACAACAAGCGAAAAGTGACCGTTTTCGGTTCTGCCAGGACAATGCCCGGAGAGAAGCTTTATCAGATAGCGCGCCTTTTAGGCAAAAGGATTGCTGAGGACGGATACATGGTGATCACAGGAGGCGGCCCTGGCGTTATGCAGGCGGTCAATGAAGGTGCCGGGCCGGAACATTCCTTTGGGGTAAAGATTCGTCTTCCCTTTGAGCAGAAGCCCAATCCGGTGCTTGAGGGAAATCCCCGTCTCATCATCTATAAGTACTTTTTCAACCGAAAGGTGGCTTTCCTCAAAGAGGCTCACGCGGTCGTTCTCTGTCCCGGAGGATTTGGCACTCTTGACGAGGCGATGGAAACCCTGACTCTTGTTCAGACGGGGAAGCGAGACCCGTTGCCGCTTATTCTCCTTGACGAGCCAGGTGGTACCTACTGGTCTGGATGCCGCCGCTTTTTTGAGGACGAACTTCTAGCGCAGGGCTTTGTCACGAATGCTGATTTTTTACTATTTGAGCAGACTGACTCAGTGGACGAAGCATTACGAGTGATCAATCGGTTCTATCGTCGTTACCATAGCCTGCGATATGTCGATGGCCGATTAGTCATCCGGCTCACATCGCCCATAGACGAGGAATCTGTTGCAAAGCTCAAGGACACTTTTTCGCATATCTTGATACCCAAGGGTGATATCTTCCTCTCGGGTATGCTCCCCGCTGAGGCTGATGAGCCGGAAATTGCGGATCTTCCAAGGCTCATCATGGATTTCGACCGTAAGAACTTCGGTCAACTGAGAAGACTTATCGATGTCATCAACGGATTCTGATCCTCGCCGTATCTGGACAGCAACAGCCCGCTGGCTGCTTTTCATCTCTTCGCATCACAACCTGAGACCCATTCTCCCAAGGATAATTCCAAGATATTTGTTCACTGGATTGTTCCTCTTCAAGAAGGGAATTATCGGGGTCTTCCGCGTTCCCAGTTTATTCAACTCCTCAGAGATCTCTTTATTTTCTTCACACCGTAATCCATCCCTGAAAATTCTTATTGCATCGCCCTTCTTCCGGGCAAGGAGATAGATTTTACCGAGATTGAAATAGTGAACCGAATTTTTGGGTTCTCGTGCTATCGCCTTCTCGCAGAGGGTTTCCGCCAGTTGGAACTGACCCCGTTCTTTTGCGACGCAAAAGGCAAAATAGGTAGAATACAGAGGGTTATCCTCAAGCTGGACTGCCTTTTCAAAGGCAGCCAGTGCGGCGAGGGTGCTGCCTTCCGCCAGGGCGTCTAATCCTTTGCGAAAGAGTCTCTCTGCATCGTTCTCTGCCATGACCAAACAAAAGTATATTGTACTATCAACCACCTGTCAAGGTCTTAGCTACCGGAAACCGGAAAAAGCATCTGAGAACTCAAGCTCTCTTGGCTATAGCGTCAGAATCTGCAAGAACTTTATGGCAGAACACCATCCAGCGGAATAAACCACAGGGGTGAGTTCCCAGTCAGTGAACCTTGCAGGGAGCGATCTCCTGCATTATATCGATATGACGGTTCGCGTAAAATGAACTACGGT
Source organism: Nitrospiraceae bacterium (assembly GCA_003453735.1). Taxonomy (GTDB): domain Bacteria; phylum Nitrospirota; class Thermodesulfovibrionia; order Thermodesulfovibrionales; family UBA9159; genus UBA9159. The sequence goes on from DMNE01000502.1 coordinate 29,043, forward strand.
CAAATATGCGTTTGGAGTTCAGGAGCGATATCCTGGAACTCCAAACGGTATGTCATTGTGTCGTATTATTATTCGAGGATTTCAAGCACGCAGCGTTTACCTATCTTTGTGCCGGCTGCCCCTAGGATCGTTCTCATCGCACGGGCGGTCTTGCCCTGTTTCCCGATTACTTTTCCAAGATCAGTCGCTGCCACCCTCAGCTCAAAAACAGTGGTTTTTTCCCCGTCCACTTCCTTGACAGCAACCTCCTCAGGTCTGTCAACGAGAGCCTTCGCCATCGCTTCGACCAAATTTCTCATCTTCATCCACCTCCATGCGAGTTCTGAGCCGTCTCAAGACCAGCTCTGTGTAAAAGCTTCTTCGCGACAACCGTAGGTTGAGCACCCTTTTCTAACCAGTATCTCGCTCTCTCCAAGTCGATCTTTGTCTCTGCTGAACCCTTTTGGGGATTATAGGTTCCGAGGATCTCTATAAAAGGTCCGTCCCTTCGCGCCCTTGAGTCCGCAACGATCATCCGGTAGAACGGCTTCTTGTGGGCACCTATTCTTGTTAATCTGATCTTAACCAATGATTCACCTCCTTGTCCCGTGTACATAAAAGTTTAATATATTTCTGCATGAAAGTAAAGATAAGCGCCTAAAACGGAAGGATCTTGGGCATGCGCATCCCTTTTTTGCCCTTGAACATCTTCAACATCTTCTTCATCTCAAGATACTGTTTGATCACTCGATTGACATCCGCAACCGTTGTGCCGCTGCCGGAAGCGATTCTCCTTCTCCTGCTTCCGTTGATAACGCTGTGATTCCTTCGTTCTTCCCTCGTCATGGAATTAATAATCGCCTCTATCTTTACAAACTCTCGTTCGTCCACCGAGACATTCTTCACCTTACCGATTCCTGGAATCATGTTCAAAAGATTCTCCAAGGGTCCCATACTGCGGAGTTTCTTCATTTGCTCTTTCAGATCCTCGAACGAAAACGACTCACCGAATATCTTCTCCTGAAGCTTTTCCGCCTCCCTCTGATCAAACGCCTTTTCTGCCTGCTCGATGAGGCCCAAAATATCCCCCATCCCGAGTATTCTCGATGCTATTCTATCGGGATAGAATGCTTCGAGCATATCAATCTTCTCACCCATTCCGATAAACTTTATCGGTTTTCCGGTAACGGCCCTGATTGAGAGGGCAGCACCTCCCCTCGCATCGCCGTCCATCTTGGTGAGGATTATCCCATCAATACCTATCACATCGTTAAAATTCTTCGCACTATGCACCGCGTCCTGCCCCGTCATGGCGTCTGCCACAAACAGCGTTTCCTTGGGAGGTACCTGCGCCTTTATCTCTTCTAATTCCTTCATGAGGCTGTCATCGACATGGAGCCTCCCCGCAGTGTCAAGAATCAGCACATCTCGCGCATCAAGCTTCGCTTTCCGGAGAGCCTCCCCGCAGAGTTGTACGGGGTTCTTCGTCTCTTGAGAATAAAAGACTGGGACATCTATCTGTTTGCCAAGCGTTATTAACTGCTCAATGGCAGCAGGACGCTGCAGGTCTGCAGCAACAAGCATCGGCCTCCTCCCCTCGCCCTTAAAGAGCCTCGCAAGCTTAGCAGAGGTTGTAGTCTTTCCAGAACCGTGAAGACCGACCATCATGATGATTGTGGGCGGATTGGGAGAAAGATGTATCTTACTGCCCGTACCGCCCAGCAGATCACACAGTTCCGCGTAGACTATCTTGACAACCTGCTGACCAGGGGTGAGGCTCTCGAGAACTTCCTTGCCGACAGCCTTCAGCTTTACATTCTGCACAAAGTCCTTCACAACCTTGAAATTTACGTCTGCTTCGAGAAGTGCGAGACGCACCTCCTTCAAGGCTGTGTCAATATCCTCTTCCTTGAGGATACCCCTGCTCCGTAATTTCTTGAATATGGACTCGAGTTTTTCGCTCAGCGCTTCGAGCATCAGAGCAGCCTCTCTATGTCGTTGGAAAGGTTCTCAGTGAGGCCGGGAACAAATCCGCTGACCCTCTTCACCACATTGCCATTCTTATCGATGAGAAACAGCGCCGGGATACTGCTTACGCTATAGAGCATGCTCGCCTTTGTGTCGTCAATCAGAACAGGATAGATAATAGGTTGTTCCTTCATGAACGAAACTATGGCGGAAGCGGCGTCGCCTTCGCTATCCAGAGAGATGCCGAGCACGACGAGCCCCCTGTCCTTATACCTTTTATAGAGTTCGTTCAGCTCCGGTATCGATTCCCGGCAGGGGGGACACCATGTGGCCCAGAATTCCAGGAGCACTACCCTTCCCCTGAACCCCGCTAGGCTTACCTTGCCCCCACGCATATCCCTGAGCGTAAAGTCAGGCGATTTATTTTCTACGCCACTAGGGCTTTTCTCTTTGGTACAGGATGCAGCAAAGAGGACGACAGTGATCGCACACACTGCCACGAAAAGCTTTTTCATATGCCCTGCAATCATCATTCACCTGCCTGGTTTAAAAAAGAAGATATATGTATCCTGTTACGAAGTGAGGAGGGAATCAATCTTTGCCTTCAGCTGCGGTTTGGGAACAGCACCAACAATCTGATCCACTTTCTGGCCGTCCTTAAAAAAGATAATGGTAGGTATACCCATAATCTTATATCGACTGGCAATATCCGGGTTCTCGTCGGTGTTTAATTTTGCCACCTTCACTTTGCCGGAATATTCTTTTGCAAGTTCTTCTACGGTCGGCGCAATCATCCTGCACGGGCCGCACCACACCGCCCAGAAATCCACCATCACCAGCCCCTGGCTGATCTCTCTATCCCATGTCGAACTAGTCACCTCAACTATACCTTCTGCCATAAAGACCTCCTCACAAATATAATTTTTAATTATAGGGAGCGCCATGAACTTTTGTCAACGCAAATACCGCTTTTCGAAACAGAGCTTCACCTGCACCGCCTGACAAAGCTGTTGAAATGCAAAAAGAAAATCAGGTAATATAGTGCCTGATTTTTCTTGGAGGTTCTGACATTAAGATACGATATGCAGATGGCAGTGAAGAATTGATGTCCCTTGCTGAGATGGAGAAAAAGCTCAAGGAGCTCAATGCCATAGCCGTCAAGGTCAACGGCGATCTGAAAGATTGCTCGTCATTGAAGAATCTCGGAACTGACGACAGCGTAGAACCGGTCTCCCCTGATTCAGAGGAAGGAAGGGAAATTTATCGCCATAGCACCTCTCACATTATGGCACATGCGGTGAAAGAACTTTTCCCTGAAGCAAAACTTGCCATAGGTCCAGCAACGGAAGACGGGTTTTATTACGATTTCGATATAGAAAAACCGCTGTCACCCGAAGATGTGGTCAGAATAGAACAGAAAATGGAGGAGATCATACAGAGTGGTCATCCTTTTCACCGCACGGTCATGAAGCGGCAAGACGCTGTCGCGCTCTTCCGCAAGACGGCGGAGGATTACAAGGTTGAATTGCTGAAGGAGATACCGGATGAGGAGATCTCCCTTTACGAAGAAAACGGTTTTGTGGATTTGTGTCGGGGCCCTCATGTCCCGTCGACCGGATTCATTAGGGCCTTCAAGCTCCTGAGCGTTGCGGGGGCGTATTGGCGGGGAAATGAGAAGAATAAAATGCTTCAACGCATTTACGGCACTGCGTTTTCAAAGGAGAAAGACCTCAAGGAATATCTGGCCTTTCTCGAAGAGGTCAAGAAGAGAGACCACAGAAAGCTGGGAAAGGATCTCGATCTCTTCAGCATCAGTGACGATATCGGTGCCGGGCTGATTCTGTGGCATCCCAACGGCGCGGTCATCAGACGGGCAATAGAAGACTTCTGGAGGGAAGAACATGCAAAGGCGGATTACAGTATCCTCTTNNTTCTACAGAGAAAATATGTATTCGCCCATGGAAATAGAAGGAATAGACTATGAGATAAAACCGATGAATTGTCCTTTCCATATCGCTATTTACAAAAATTCCCTGAAAAGCTACCGGGAGTTTCCCATCAGGTATGCTGAATTAGGGACAGTGTATAGGTATGAACGATCGGGAACCCTCCACGGTCTCTTACGCGTGAGAGGCTTCACGCAGGACGATGCTCATATATTCTGCCGCGAGGACCAGATAGAGGATGAGATATTGAAGGTCCTCGAATTCACCTTGTTCATCCTGAAGACCTTCGGCTTTCATGACTACGACATCTATCTTTCGACCCGGCCAGAAGGTTTCGTCGGCTCTCTGGAGAACTGGGAGCGTTCTACGGATGCACTGAAACGTGCGCTCGATGGAAAAGGGCTCTCTTACAGCATCGACCCCGGGGCGGGTGTCTTTTACGGCCCTAAGATCGACATAAAGGTGAAGGACTCGCTCAAGCGTGCATGGCAGTGCAGTACCATACAGGTGGATTTTAACAACCCTGAGAGGTTTGACGTTACCTACAGAGGCAGTGACGGCAAAGAGCACAGACCCATCATGATTCACAGGGCATTGATGGGATCACTCGAGAGATTCTTCGGCATTCTCATAGAGCATTATGCGGGTGCATTTCCGGTATGGCTATCACCCGTGCAGGCGGCCATAATCACTATAGCAGAGAGACATGCTGATTACGCCTCTGCTGTTGCGAGTAGGTTCAAGGCCAAAGGCATACGGACCGAACTGGACATCGAGAATGAGAAGATCGGCCGTAAGATCCGGGAGGCCACTATCAGAAAGATCCCTTATTTGGTTATAATAGGCGACAAAGAAATCTCGGAAGAAAAGCTTTCTGTCAGGCGGCGCAACGGAGAGACCCTCGCACCTATGACGGAGAAGGATTTCCTAGAACTCATACAGGACCACATCAACCTCAGGAGGTGATCTATAAGTAAGGACATCGGAAAGGACATACGGGTGAACGAAAGAATCCATGCAAGGACAGTGCGGCTTATTGACGCGGACGGTAAACAGGCAGGAGTAATAGCGGTGAAGGAAGCGTTGAGGTTAGCTGAAGAACGAGATCTCGACCTTGTGGAGGTGGCGCCGAACTCCGATCCCCCGGTCTGCAAGATCATGGATTTTGGCAAATACAAGTACCAGCTGGCAAAAAAACATGCAGTTGGGAAAAAGATAGAGGTAAAAGAAGTCAAGTTGAGGCCTCAGATAGATGACCATGACCTTGAATTGAAGGCGAGGAATATACGGCGGTTCCTCGATGAAGGCAATAAAGCTAAAGTCTCGATGTTCTTCAGGGGAAGAGAAATCATACGCCCCGATCTCGGGATGAAGGTTTTCGAACGGTTAACGCAGCTTCTCATTGGAAAATTCACCGTAGAACAGCCGCCTAGGTTGGAGGGTAAAAATATAACGATGGTAATAGCACCAGGCAGCAAGTAAACGCAGCAAGCGTGACATGTTACCGGAGACACTGGAATTACTCGTTGCCATGAACTGGTTACGATACAAGGAACAGGAGGTTTCAGATGCCGAAGCTGAAGACACATAGAGGGGCTGCAAAGAGGTTCAAGATTACCGGGACCGGAAAGATAAAGCGCAGCAAGGCCAATAAGAGCCATATCCTCACGGGTAAACCTGCAAAACGGACAAGAGGACTGAGGACTGGCACTCTCGTTGCAAAGACGGATCGGGACAATATCAAGAGATTGCTGCCATATCAGTGATGCTTGTTGAAAGACAAAAGGAGGAATAGATGCCGAGAGCAAAAGGTGGATTCAAGACAAGGAGAAGAAGAAAAAAGATACTCGAAAGGGCAAAAGGTTACTACAGCGCGAAAAGCCGGCTTTACCGGATAGCAACGGAGGCGGTCGATAAAGCCTTACAGTATGCTTATAGGGACAGAAGGGCCAAGAAGCGGGAGTTCAGGGCCCTCTGGGTCGTACGGATAAATGCCGCGGCCAGGGCACTTGGACTCACTTACAACGAGCTCATATCGGGTATGAAAAAGGCAGACATCCGGCTTGACAGAAAGTCCCTCGCCCACATGGCTTACCATGACCCCGAGGCCTTCACCAAGATTACCGAGACGGTAAAACAAAAAATCGCATCGTAAGAGTGCGGGGAGCGGAAGGACGGGCTACCTGGCTTGTTTCCTTCCGCGCTCACGGTAGAGCAACGCCTATTGATCAATGGTAGACATAAACGATATTAAAAATACATTTCTCCATGACTTAACCTCAGCCAGAACAGCTGGTGACCTGCAGAATATCCGCATAAAATATACCGGTAAAAAGGGAATCATAACGGCAAAACTCAAGCTCCTCCCGACGGTTCGCCAGGAAGAGAAACCCGCCTACGGAAAACTGGTGAATGAGCTCAAGGTTTTCATCCAAGGTGAGATCGACAGAAAAGAATCTCAGATCAAGAATCTGGAGCGCAACCAAAAAATCGCTGCTGAAGCAATCGATATCACCTTACCGGGCAAATATACGCAGCCGGGGAGAACGCATCCCATAAGTGTCGTCTTGAAGGAGGTCATCGACACATTCGGAAGCATGGGCTTCGCCATCGAGGTCGGACCTGAGGTTGAACTCGATTACTATAACTTTGAGGCACTAAATATACCGAAGAACCATCCCGCCAGAGATATGCAGGACACCTTCTATATCAGCGACGACGTCCTCCTAAGAACTCACACCTCTCCCGTGCAGGTGAGAACCATGGAGAGATCAAAACCACCGCTGAAGTTCATAGCACCTGGGAAGGTCTACCGTTGCGATGCAGACGTATCGCATACGCCGATGTTCCATCAGGTGGAAGGCTTGGTGGTGGATACCGATATATCGTTCAGCGATCTCAAGGGCGTTCTTGAGCTCTTCGTCCACCGGATGTTTAAGAAAGATATCCCCGTGCGTTTCAGACCGAGCTTCTTCCCTTTTACCGAGCCCAGTGCTGAAGTCGATATTAGCTGTATCCTTTGCTCCGGTGCCGGATGCAGGGTTTGCAAAGGTTCAGGATGGCTTGAGGTGCTTGGGGCCGGGATGGTTCATCCAAGAGTCTTTGAGATGGTGGGTTATGATCCTGAACTCTATTCGGGTTTTGCATTCGGGATGGGTATTGAAAGGATCACCATGCTCAAGTATTCGATAAACGATATTCGGACGTTCTATGAAAATGATATACGCTTCTTGAGGCAGTTTTAATACAATGCGCGTCCCCTTCGAATGGTTAAAAGAACTCATTCATCTCTCCCTGGACCCCCAAGAGGTCGCCGCCAAACTTACCATGCTCGGACTCGAGGTCGAATCTATGGAAGAGATGCACGATGACACAGTTCTGGAGGTAAATGTCACTCCGAACAGGCCCGATTGCCTCAGCATGCTGGGCATTGCACGGGAGATATCAGCCCTGCTGAATGCACCACTGAAGATCCAGAAATACCAGATAGAGCAAGAGACGGATGTATGTCCAGTGCATGTCGAGATCGCCGACGATGATCTCTGTCACAGATACGCCGGCCGTGATATAAGGGGCATAAGGATAGGAGACTCTCCTGACTGGATGAAGAAAAGACTAGAAAAATGCGGCATGAGGCCTATCAATAATATCGTCGATATAACAAACTACGTTCTCTTGGAGATGGGACATCCCCTGCATGCCTTTGACAGGGACAAACTGAAGGGGAAAAAGATACGAGTAGCGCAGTCTCAACCCGGCACCAAGATAACAACCCTTGATGGCATAGAACGTGTGCTGCCCGACGATGCACTGCTCATATGGGATGCCGAACACCCTGTGGCGGTCGCTGGTGTCATGGGAGGATCGGAATCGGAAGTCACTGATGCAACAAAGAATGTCTTTCTCGAAAGCGCATACTTCTTGCCTTCATCAATACGGAGGACATCAAAAGCACTCGGATTAAAGACGGAATCTTCTTACCGATTCGAAAGAGGTACCGACATCGAGCACCTCGATAAGGCCCTTGACAGGGCTGCATTACTCATGTCGGAAATTGCGAGCGGACAGGTCTCGAAGAAAGTTGATATATACCCGAGGCCGTTTCGGCCCTCACGCATAGAGGTCAGATACGAGAGGGTGAACAAAATGATCGGTACATCGATTGCCGGTGACGAGATGGTGAACATCGTCGAGCGAATCGGCATGAAAGGACAAAAGAACTCGACCTCCTTCACTGTGACCCCTCCACCGTATAGAACTGATATACAGCGAGAAATCGACATCGTTGAAGAAATTGCACGGTTCCACGGATATGACAGGATACCGCTCACTATCCCCAAGATGCAGATATCAGGAGCGGCACGAGACAAGCGCTACGGCTATATCGAGACAATCAAAGAATCGCTCAAACACGCAGGGTTCACCGAGGCCATCAACTATAGCTTTATGAACTATCACATGCTCGACCTGCTCGATATCAGCAATAATGATCGCCGTCGCAAAGCTCTTACCTTACGAAATCCCATCAATACAGAGGAATCCCACTTGCGGACTATCCTCGTGCCGTCCCTCATCCAGAATCTTGTTTTTAATGTATCCATGGGCATCAGGGATATACGACTTTTTGAGGTGTCCCGGATATTCCTGGATCAGGGGCAGACCCTTCCCGAAGAAGAGCACCACCTTGGGGCCATCTATTTCAGGGAGAAGGTGCCATCTCTCTGGAAAGACGAAACACCTGATTTCTATTTGGTAAAAGGCGTTATTGAATCATTCATGGATGAACTGCGGATAAGTGATTATGCGTTTCAACCTTCTTCAGAGCCACTTCTGCATCCCGGCAAGTCATGCGATATTATGGTGTCAGGAGAGAAGACTGGTTTCCTCGGGGTTCTTCATCCGGCTATCATCGAAAAACTCGCGTTAAAAGTATCACGGTCTGAAATACTCATACTCGACGTTAACCTCGACAGATGTCTCACTTTCGTCCCGGCAGGGGTAAAATATACCCCCATCCCTAAATATCCTCCTATTGACAGGGATATCGCACTCGTTGTTGATGAGACACTGCCGGCATTAACGATCATGGAGCGGATGAGGGCATACCCTACGGAACTCATAGAGGATATATCAATTTTCGATTTTTACAAGGGCAAGAATATTCCTGAGGGGAAGAAAAGTCTGGCCTTTTCAATTCGCTACAGGGCAAAGGATAGGACGCTTACCGATTCTGAGATTGAAGAGCTGCACAGCAGACTAATCCGACATATAACCGAGAAGACAGGCGGAGTCGTCAGAGGTACATAACACTCCTTATCGTGTGTTGTCCCGAACCTTCTCCGGTGGGATTGTTCTTTATCCCTGCAAGCATACATTCTAGCTATATAGCTCTTCCGCCTGCTGAACTGCTGGCTGCTTGATTATCGACACGAGCCCTTTTACCTCAATACGGAAGTGATTGGGCTGTCAGGTTCAGGAAAGAGGCTCACATAGGGCAGGGACTGCCCGAATCGAAGCGCGCGTCTAAGGAGTGCCTTCCCCTTAAGCGGTCTGGGGGAACTCCGGGCAGGAGACTACTGTAAGACGTACTGCGGGCGATACCCGCAACACGCCGGTGTCTGCGAATCGCGAAGCTCCCACTTCAACCGCTTCCTGCGGTTAAGTGGCGAGTAGTTCACGCATTTAGTAAGAAGGAAGAAAAGATGAAGGGCAATTCTATTGATATTATCATATGACATATTTCCGGGTGCCAACGGCTTCTTTCAATAAGTACTTCACGAGACTTATCGAAATAACCGCTTAATAGCCCCGCGTTGTCCTTGTCATCCTCTTGCAAATCTTCGTGTAGATCCTAAAGAGGCTAGAGACGGCATTTATAAAGAGCTGAAGGTTATGCTAAATCCATTTTATTCTAGGTTCTTTCTTGGGAGGGCCTTCGGGATACCCCTTCGGATAACCGAGTAGTATAGGACCAAATATTTTTTCGTCCTCCTTTAAGTCGAGAATAGTTCTCACTTCAGGGTCATCAGTGACCATCGCCCCAAAACCAACCCAACAGCTTCCCAGCCCAAAGGAATGAGCAGCAAGCATCATATTTTGACAAGCCAGAGGACATGAATAATTGGCATACTGGCCGAAGCCGATAACAAAGACAATCGCGGGTGCTGAATAGTAAACCGGATCATCCAACTCTTCATAGCGCTTCTTGAGCGTTTTATATCTTTCCGGATTACCTTCTTTCACCATTTCGAGAATCTTCTTTGCGTGTGGCAGTGCTGCACCGAGAAGTTTTCTCTTTGTCTCTGTGTCCTCGACAACGACAAACCTCCAAGGCTGGCTGTTCATCGCGGATGGAGCCTCATTGCCCGCCTCTATTACGGAATTGATAAGATCATGAGGAATTGACCTGCCTTCATAAGATCTGACCGACCGTCTGCTTCTGATTGCTTTAATCATTGCATTCATTCATATTCCCTCCCGTCTACAACCTTCAAAAGTCATCTCTTTTGTTACGATTCTCGTTTGCTGTCTCTCAATCTCGACAATTCACCTTTCGCAAAATATTCATCATATCCCTGAGTCGAGATACTACGGAGCACAAGGAGTGCTCAGCAGAACACTAGAAATGAATTGCCGACCTTTACCTTCCGTGCTTGCTAGCATGGAAAGACCCCTGCTGGGAATTTAAAAGGAGCAAGAACAATAAACAATTGATATAGAGCCATCATAAGACGTAAGTTCCTCGCCAGAACGATGCTTACTGAGATTCCCTAGGAGTATCGGTCAGGCAACAACTTTATACCCTGCATCCACAATCGCCTTCTCGATATCCACTTTCCCAACCGCTTTTTCATCGAACTTGATCCAGACATTTCCGATCTGCACATCCAAGTTCTGAATCCCGCTGAGTTCCTGTATCGCCTTTTTCACCCTCAAAACACAGTGCTGGCAGGTCATGCCTTCAACCTTAATTGTGATCTCAGTCATGAAACCTCCTTATGTCCTTATCTTTCCCTTTCCCCGGCAATAAACTGTTCAACCATATCCCGCGCATCTTCGTCAGAGAATTGTTTTATCGGATGCTTCATAAAATATGAAGAAGGAGAACTGAGCACACCGCCGACTGCTCTGTCCAGTGCAATCTTCAGGCACCGTATTGCGTCTATGACCACGCCCGCGCTGTTGGGCGAATCCTCGACGGAAAGCCTGAGCTCGATGTTTATTGGAATATTACCAAATCCCCTGCCCTCCATCCTCAGAAAACAGACCTTGTTGTCATACAGCCAGGGGACATAATCGGACGGACCGATATGGATGTTCTCGTTCTTGAGGGGTTTATGTAGCTGNNGACTGGACGGCCTCCGTCTTTGATATCTTCTTGGATTTGAGCCTGGATTGGTTGAGCATATTGAGGAAGTCTGTATTTCCGCCGACATTGAGCTGATAGGTACTGTCCAGACTTACCCCTCTGTCTTCAAAAAGGCGGGTGAGCATCCGATGGATAATCGTAGCGCCTATCTGGCTCTTGATATCATCCCCGATGACAGGGATCTGCCGCTCGTCAAAACGCCGTGCCCAATCCTTATCCGATGCGATAAAGACCGGCACACAGTTGATAAAGCCAACGCCGGATTTCAAACATGCGTCGGCATAAAATGCCGCCGCCCTTTCAGCCCCTACAGGCATATAGCAGATGAGCATATCTGCCCCTGACCGCTTGAGAGCTTGGGGAACGTTTACGGGTTTCTTATCCGCGATAAGAAATCTCCTCTCTTCCGGATAATCCCTCATGTGCGGAGATATGCCGTCAAGCACCTCACCCATATGCACCTTCACCGGATAATTCCTGATTCCTGAGTTGAATATCTTCGTGCAATTCGGTTTTGCGAATATTGCCTCCTTCAGGGGTCTGCCAACCTTGCGCTGATCGATATCAAAGGCGGCTACAAATTCGATGTCAGAGGCATTATATCCACCGATTTCATAGTGCATAAGACCGAGTGCCCTGTCAGGATGCTTATCACCGAGTTTTTGGTAATAGTCGACTCCCTGGATCAGTGAACTCGCACAATTTCCAACACCTGCGACCGCTACCCGTATCTTCCCCATTTGCTTTCCTTTCAATAAATCAGACCGATTGACAGTTGCCCTCTCTTGAGCAACTTGGAAACTTGACAGGTTGCAGGACGCCTTACTGTCCGGTGATCTCAATCTGCTTTGGCAATACTTCCCCCGTTTTGGGAAGAATGATCTGGAGCACCCCGTCCTTGAGGGTCGCCTTGATCATCTCCTGATCGACCGAACCGGGGAGAGGAAATGATCTCGAGAATCTCCCATAGGCTCGTTCTATCCTATGATAACCCTCCTTCACGCCCCTTCGGAGTTTGCGTTCACCCTCGATGATGAGTGTATTATCCTGAACCTTTATGTCTATGTCAGACTGTTTTACTTCCGGTAGCTCGGCCTCAACAATGAACTCACTCCCTGTTTCGTATATATCCACCACAGGAGACCACAGCCCTGACCCAGACTCTTCCTTTGCCTCTGCCCCTCCCATGGCGTTGTCGAAAAGCCTGTTCACCCTCTCCTGAATCGACAAAAGGTCTCTCAAAATATCCCACCTATTCATTATGAAACCATTATAAAATATCCCGTTTTATATCTCAATATAGCTCTGCCTCTGAACCTTCCCATGGCTAAAGCCAAGAGGTTCCCGCGGAAACAGACTTCTCTTGAGAACTCTCGCCAACCGTATATGCGCCGGCTACAACAGCGCACCAAAGAACTGCCGCGAAAACTAAACCCCGCTGCTTGACCCCCTCCTGGCTATGCCTAGCAGGGGGAATGCGCAGCCACTAGTTCAATATTTCCCATTCTAGGCTCTTCTGCTGTTCGATAGCTACCAGGCGGACTATCGCTTCAACCCCTTCTCTGCCCCCCTTAACAAGTACTCGGGCCTGTATTGGGGGCCTCAGAGTACTTCTTACCTGCGGGAATAGACAACGTTTATGCTAAACTTGCATTCTACGCCATAATCATACTGCCATAAGTTGCTAATTGCAAGTCCGATCCCCATGGATGAATCCAGGGGCTTGTATTCTGGATGTTTCGGTCAACATTCAGAATGCAGGGATACCAGATTATGCCTGGGTCAATGCCTGCGTCTTCAGAGGCTTGGCCATAGTATACCGGAGATGAGCGTCAATGAGGTTGGTCAACTCCAAGAGCAACGTTCCTGACGGCACTATCCTGCTTACCTTTGCGATCTCCCACCTTCTCAAGGCTCCATAGAGCTTTATAACAGCCGGTGAGAGCCTTATAGGTGTATCCATGCCCTGAGCGCAGGCTCCACAGATGACGGAGCCGTGCGATATATAGAAGTTGTTCCCTGATTTGCTGCAGCATGCACATCCATTCAGGGCCGGACCGTAACCCGTCATATCAAGAAACCTGACCTTGTAGAGAAGAACAAGGCGCTTCAGAAAATCTTTTGCTTTCTCGTGAGTCACCGTGTGGTCTCCGCCGCTTTCCTCAATCTTGCTGAGAATCTCCTTGAGGAGATAAAAAATCCCCTTATTCGGCTCCCGCTCCGGTAAAAGGTTCAGGGTAAGTTCTATGATCTCCACCACCTTGAAAAAAACAGCTATATTGCCGCGTATGGACTGAAACGGCCTGACTATGTCCGACTGCGTCAGGCGAGGAAGGTCAGCGTCTTCCCTCCCCCAAAATGAAATCTTTGAATAGGTGAGCGGTTCGAGGCTGCTGCCGAATCTGCTCTTTACCTTCCGAGGGCTCTTTGCAAAGGATTTCAGAAGGCCGTAATCGAGGGAGAGGAAGGTAACGATAAGATCTGCTTCAGAAAACGGGGTGGTCTTTAGGACTATGGCTTCAGTTCTATGAAGCATTACATAACATTACCGAAATCTTCCGGCTTCAGGTTCTTGAGCCATTCTTCCAGCTCATCGCTGCTCCTCTTTTCGAGGATCCTGTCTTCAACAAAGATAGGTGCATTAATCCGCAATGCAACAGCCACCGCGTCGCTCGGTCTCGAATCAATGGGGACCTCTTTCTTGCCGTCAGTAAGGTATATGAGGGCATAATAGGTATTGTCAAAAATTTCGGTAACCACGATCCTCGTTACTTTTATCTTCAGACCGGTGATGATATTCTTGATGAGGTCGTGGGTAAGCGGCCGCGGGGTTGCAACCCTCCCTAGTGCAAGCGCGATGGAATCCGCCTCCGGTTTCCCGATCCATATAGGAAGCGTGTCATTGCCGTCAATACCCTTGAGGAGCAATATATACATACTGCTTCGGGGATCAAACAGCAAGCCCTCAACCTTCATCTGAACAAGCATCAGCGCAACCCTAGTTCCTTCAATGTCCTCTCATCACTTCGCCAGTCTTCCTTAACCTTCACCCAGAGTTCCATAAAAACCCTTCTCCCGAGAAAGCTCTCAATTTCTGCCCGCGCAGCAGCACCGATAGCTTTCAAGCGCTTTCCTCCATCTCCTATTATAATACCTTTCTGCCCCTGCCTTTCAACAAAAATATTCACCGAGACAGAGATCAATCCGTCTTCGCGCTCCTCCCATTTCACGATCTCGACCGCAACTGAATGAGGCACCTCATCCTTTGTCGCCTCCATAATCTTCTCCCGTATGATCTCTGCAACCACAAACCGCTCGTGTTGATCCGTGAGTACGTCATCGGGATAATATTGGGGACCATAGGGAAGTTTCTCCTCAACCATATTGATCAATATTTTCAAATCGTCAGGATTGAAAGCAGACAGGGGCACGATGCTGTCAAAGCAATAGAGCTTGCCGTATTCATCGATAACGGGGAGCAGATCCGTCTTCTTTATGAGATCTATCTTGTTAATCACGAGGATGACGGGACAGGCCTTCTCCGACTGCCTGAGCAAATTGATAATGAACGTATCGCCGGCACCAGGGACTTGCGGCTCGACCATGAAGAGTATGATGTCTGCATCCTGAAGTGCCTCCCTCGCCTCGCTGACCATAAATGCACCTAATTGGTGCACCG
>DMNE01000492.1 GCA_003453735.1 Nitrospiraceae bacterium
ATTGAATTTATGTGAGTTATTAGGTTCATGTAGGGGAAATTGATGTTGATTGAATTTGGATCATTAGTGGTACTTCCGGTAGCCGTATAATCTCCTAAATAGATGCCATCCACTGTCCCGGTGTCTTCAAAGGCTAATAAACCCATCTTTGGCCTCAGGTTAAGCGTCTCAAAATTATAGGCAAGGCCGCCGGAAGGTGTCCACGTCACAATGGCACTCGCACATAGTGCAGGAGTAACATTTGTTGCGGGACTGACACTGCAGCGTCCGGTGATCCTGCTCCAGGGAACCTTGACACTATTTCCGTCATTTGTCGTAAGGACACACCCGCTTTGGTACACGCCGCTGCCGTTCAAAAGGTTGTTAACGCCGCAACAACCCGTTCCGGCTACCGACCCTGTACATGCAGCGCCTACCTCTCCGGCCGCGGTATCAATCTGCCACAATTCCGCATCGCAATACGCGGGGGTGTATGGTTTGTTCGCACACGTGGCCGGAGTCCCTCCGGTCATTGCCCAGCGAAGCATGTCGATTCGAGCCATATGCATATAATTGAGAAAATTCCCTGATGCACTCCCACACTGTCCCGTCATCGTGGTCGCCGTGCAACAACAATATTGGCTCGATGTACAGGTCGTACCGGCCAGAGTACAACTCCCGTTTTTACTACCGAACTCGCCGGCATTCGAACATTTACTTGATTTACTGACGCAACTCGCTTTTGAGCACGTTGCGGTACACTTTGTCGTGGGGGTATATTCCTCCCATATTCCGTTTGAATCCTGTTCGTAGCTCTTGTTTGGATTGAAATAGCCATCATACGTTACAGAAGCATTATAGCCGCAGCTACTGGGGCACGTATCCGACCCACCCGTGCAGTCGGAACTCGAGGCGCATGGCAGCCCGCTTTGCGAACAAGAGCAATTGGTGTCACAGGCATTCGGATTGCCTGCTTGGCCGTAGTAACCGCACCAACTCATGCTGCCGCTCACATCCTGAACTATCATGATATTGGGCTGCACCGCAGAGGTGACGACAGGAGGCGTCTGGCAATAGGAGTCCATAAGCGCGGCTGAATAGGTGTAAGAAAAGGCGCCCGACAGCGCAAGAATTGTCAAAACCAGAAATAATGTAAAAAGATATTTTTTCATCATATTTACTCCTTCTTCCTGACTCTATCCCTGACTATTGGCGATGTGATCTTGTATATCACACTGCCTTTGCAGGAGGAACTATTGATGGAAAAAGAGAACTTTCCCTCCTCCTGTCCTTGCAGGGCTGAGGCACGGTTGACACTGAATACCCTCGAACCAGGACAGCTCTGAGATAGTACGTCGACCACAATTGTGCCCTCCTTTACATTGACCCTCTTGAGAATGCCGGTTAAATAGAGGTTGTCCCCGGCACTGGCCGGAGAGATCATCAGCACCGAAGTCGAAAGAAACACAACAAGGAGATAGATAGGGAAGAAAACCCGGAAAAAGAATCTTGATTTGGACTTTATAACCATACTCCCTCCCTCACAATCTTTTGTTAATGACGTTCACAATCAACATTTACAGGTTCATGGAGAGCAACTTCTGTGCCAGACTGCCATGTATGAAAGGCAGGCCTAATATAAGGTTTTTTTGTATTGATGAAAGCATAACTATGTAACGGATTACACAATTGGGGTAATGAATGACATAATCTACCCATCATGAACAGAGAACGGTGCGATCAGCTAAAAGACAATAATTGTGCTGTCTTCTCAATTTCTTGCATGTTACATTACATCTTTGCCTATAAAAGATATAGGAAGAGAGGTTTTGTTAATAGGTGTATAATCTGAGGGCTTCGAGAAATAGCATCTTGGAAGCCGCGGCGCCAGGGCATACTGCACGGCCGAATTGGGAAGATACTGATTTCTCGCCTTCGAGTCTCTTGCGTCTCCTCAATTACATTTTTGCACCCTCATTTCCTGCAATTAAAAACATGACTCCCTTGCCATCTTTTGAGGCGCCATTAAATCTATTCGGCAGCTCGCTTTATCAGCGACCTCATTGGTCGGCAGCAGAAGATAAAAAAGAAGATTTAGGCTATAATAGATGGGGCAGCATGAGAAATCCTGAGATCTGGGTATTTATCTTTGTGCTCGGCCTTTTAGGTCTGAATTGGCCTTTCCTGGAGATATTTCATATAGACGTAGTTTCGTACCTCTTCTTCTTCTGGCTCCTATTCATCGTTTTGCTGGGTTTTGCCGCCCATAAAAACCGGTCGGAGGGCAGGGGGGGGCATAGTTTGTAGAGGTGTTTGCACCGTATAATCTCTTCCTCATTGTTTTCTGCTATCTGCTCCTCCTTTTTGCTGCCGCATACTACGCAGAAAAAAAGGAGAAATCAGGCAGAAGTATTGTTAATAATCCCTATATCTATTCCCTGTCCCTTGCTGTTTACTGCACTTCCTGGACATTCTACGGCAGCGTTGGCAAGGCGGCAACATCAGGGCTCTCCTTTCTCACGATATATTTGGGGCCGACACTTATGGCTGCCCTCTGGATGGCTGTCCTCAAGAAGGTCGTGAGGATCACAAAGGCAAACAGGATTACTACAATATCCGACTTTATAGGATCACGATACGGTAAGTCCCTTCTTCTTTCTTCCCTCCTAACCATTGTGGCCGTCTTTGGTATCACCCCCTATCTCGGACTCCAGTTTAAAGCGATTATCAGTACCTTCACCATCATGGCCGGCGAAACGACAGGGAGTGCAGCGGTGGGGCTCTTTATCACCTTCACCCTGGGGATGTTTGCGATCATTTTCGGAGCGCGCAGACTCGATTCCTCGGAAAGGCATGGAGGGCTTGTCTTTGCGATAGCGTTCGAATCTATTGTGAAGTTGTTCGCCTTTGTCCTGGTGGGTATCTTCGTTACCTTCAGCCTGTTTCATGGATTTAACGATATCCTTGGCAGGATCAAGGATTCAGCGTATTCCGTTCTCCTTTTCCTCGGAACAGGAACTGGGACGGATTACCCGGAATGGCTGGCACTCCTGTTCCTTTCTATGATGGCTATCATGTTCTTGCCGCGGCAGTTTCAGATGGCTGTTGTGGAGAATTATGACGAGTCCCACATTGCGAAGGCAGCATGGCTATTCCCCCTCTATCTCTTCCTGATAAATATATTTGTACTGCCCATAGCCTTCGGCGGGCTTCTTCTGGGAGGGACCGGCAAGGAAGCGGACTATTTTGTCCTCACCCTCCCGCTGCAGCACGGCATGAAATACCTCTCGCTCTTTGCCTTCATCGGGGGGTTTTCCGCTGCGGCGAGCATGGTGATTGTCGAGACGTTGGCATTAAGCACCATGGTGATGAACAGCATCATCATGCCCATACTCATTAATTTTCATGACGCGCCGAAATTTCCGGCGGTGGTCTTAAATATTAAGAGGCTTGTCATTCTCGGGGTCGTTTATCTCGGATACCTCTTTGCAAGATCCGTAGGGGAATTCTATAGCCTCGTCGATATTGGACTGACATCCTTTGAGGCCGTGAGCCTCTTTGCACCGGCATTTTTTTTGGGGTTGTACTGGAAGAGAGGGAACCGAAGGGGAGCTACGGCAGGCCTCCTTGTTGGTTTTGCCGCCTGGTTTTACACTCTCATCATACCGGCCCTGACCAAGGCGGGTATCATCAGAGATATCGGCATCATAGGACTTATGACTCACTCTGAGATGCTCAACCCGCATGCCCTCTTCGGAATCGAAGGCCTTGGCAAGTGGGGGAATGCCTTTTTCTGGAGCATGCTCATGAATCTTGTTGTATATGTCGGCGTGTCTGTGTTTACTAAACAATCGAAGGAAGAAGAGATCCAGGCACTCATTTTTGTGGAGTCCTATGAAAGATTGAAGGAACTTGCCCATGGCAGTTCATATACGGCAGACGACTTACAGGATATTCTTGCCCAGTACATAGGCAGGGCAGAAGCAGTGGATGTCACCAAGAACTATTTATTAAAGAAGAACATGAAACGGGAGGAACTCACCTCGAAGGAACTCTTTGAATTACGAGATGAAGCGGAGAAGGTGCTGTCAGGCGCGATTGGGTCGTCCATAGCAGCGATTATCTTTGAAGATAAGCTGGTGTTGACAGCAAAGGAGAGAGGTGAACTCTCTGAATCAATACAGCATATTACTGAGAGTTTGAGACTTTCACGACAGGAATTGGCTGCAACAAATAGGGAGATCTCATTTCTCAAGGAATTCAGTGAAAATATCATAGAGAGCGCTCCGGTGGGGATCTTGACAATTGATTCTTTTTTGAGGGTGAAATACTGGAATCGGGAGATGGAGACGATCACCGGCATAAAGCGGTCCAGTGCATTCAACAGGTCTATCATCTCATTGCTGCCATGGCTGACACAGGAGACACTCCTGCAAAACAAAGAGGGGGAAATGACCATCCAGAATCCTTCCCTGCAATCCTTCAAGATCAATGTTAGCAAGTTTAAAGACCCTTCTGGAGGTTTTGTTGTCATCCTGGAAGATATAACCGAAAAGAAGAAGTTGGAGGAGCAGTTGCTGCAGACATCCAAGCTCGCGAGCATCGGGAAATTGACGGCTGGGATATCCCATGAAATCGGCAACCCCCTCGCATCTATTTCTTCCCTTGTTCAGGAACTGAGTTTGTTGGAGATGGAAACTGAGCATGATGTATCATTTACGATGGAATCGTTAAAGACCATGAATAGTCATCTCGATCGGATTGCCAGGATTGTCCGAAGCCTTGGGGACTTTGCACGGATGTCTTCGGCAGAAAGAACCATTTCGAATATTTCCGAGATCCTTGACCGCTCGGTCAACCTGGTGAAATACGACAGGCGGTTTAAGAATGTCCAGTTCACTACTGATATCAGCGAGATTCCCCTTTTACGGCTTAATCCTGACCAGATACAGCAGGTTTTCTTGAATCTCATGTTTAACGCACTCGATGCGATGCCCGATGGCGGCAAACTCCATGTATCCATGAGAAAAGAAGGCGCTTCTGTCGAAATCGTTTTCTCCGACACAGGCGTTGGTATTGATGAAGCAGTACTCGACAGGATATTCGATCCGTTCTTTACGACGAAAGCACCGGGAAGAGGCACGGGATTAGGCTTGAGCATTTGCTATGGTATAATCAGGGAACATAACGGGAATATAGCGGTAAAAAGCGAAAAAGGAGGGGGAACGGCCTTTGTCATCAATCTGGCGGCGGTAGAAAATCCATGAACGAACGACTGCTCCCTGTAGAGGACAAGGAGACGTTGTTCCTCCATTGCATGCTCTTGATGAAGCGGCATCGCGAAACATTCAGGTTGATGGTCGGAGGATGTCATAGGTGATGGCTGAGCGGTTGCTCATCGTTGAGGATGAAGATACGCTGTGTGAGTCGCTTAAAAGGGTTTTTTCGAAAGAGCGCTACGAAGTTGATGCGACAAACAGTGCAGAGGCTGCTCTTGATTTGCTTGCAGAAGGACATTACAGCCTGATTATCAGCGATATTATTCTGCCGGGAATGAACGGCATAGAGCTCCTGAAGCGCATAAAGGAAAGAATATCGGACCAGCTCTTTATCATAATGACAGCATACGCTTCGCTGGAAACCGCTGTGGAGGCCTTAAGGGCCGGTGCCTATGATTATGTCATAAAGCCGGTTATCCATGAGGAGATAAAGCAGATAGTCAAGAATGCCTTAAACCAGAAGGCACTTCAAACTGAGAACGCTATCCTCAGAAAACAGCTGGAGAAAGAGTATGATTTCAGCAGAATTATCGGGGAAAGTCCTGCAATAAAGAGAATTATCAACGAGGTAAAAAAGTTTTCTGATGCGAAGAGTAATGTACTTATTCTCGGGGAAACAGGTACTGGCAAAGAATTGCTTGCCCGGGCGCTTCATTACAATAGCCAGAGGGCGGATAGGCCATTTATCCCCATTAACTGCAGTGCCATCCCTGAACAACTTCTTGAGTCCGAACTTTTCGGCCATGTCAAAGGGGCGTTTACAGGAGCTATAAGTTTTAAAAAAGGGCTTTTTGAGGAGGCCAATGGAGGGACGGTATTTCTAGATGAAATAGGCAATTTGAATATGACTCTGCAATCAAAACTGCTCAGAGTTCTTGAGGATTACCAAATACGCCCTGTTGGCGGGACGCAGAGCGTCAAGATAGACCTCCGCTTTATTTGTGCGACAAACAGAAACCTTGAAACAGCGCTGAAGGAAGGTCAGTTCCGGGAAGACCTTTTTTACAGGATTAATGTTATAACGATTAAAGTCCCGCCTCTCAGGCAAAGAAAAGAGGATATTGAGCCTCTTGTAAGATATTCTATACAGAAATATTCTGCAGATTTGGGTAAGCCAGTAAAGGATATGAATGCCGAGACGATGAAACTGCTTGTTGACTATCATTGGCCGGGGAATGTCAGAGAACTGCAGAACATAATTGAACGCGCCATTCTTATAGCCGAAAACGGTATATTAAGTGCCGAACACCTGCCTGACAACGTGAAGGCAGGTTTGATATTTACTCAGGAAATGTTGGAGGACAGACTTTCTATAGAAGAATATACCAAGACATTTATTCAAAAGTATCAGCATGAATTTACGGAGCAGCAGATGGCTGATATGCTCGGCATTACACGAAAGTCTCTATGGGAAAAGAGAAAACGATGGGGGATCAACAGGGCGTAACCATGCCATGATTCCTCTACCTCAAGACATCCAAGCTGTGTTACCATTTGTAGCACGCCTGGTTGCTGTGCATTACTTTAAGTTACACAAAACACCGCTTATAGAGCCAACCCCTTTTTGTTCAAAGGCCTGCAAATATATAAGTTATTTCCTTATTTTTCAATCTGGCACTTTATTTGCTGATTCCTAAGCCTCATCCTCTGGGAGACAAGGAATGCTTTTTGAAGATGTAGTTGATTTTTTTAAGAATATTCAGCCTTTTCAGTTTTTGGAAGAGGCTGTCATAAAAGGCATTGCCAGTAGCGTATCAATGGAATTCTATCCTAAAGGCAGCGTGATCTTAAAGCAGGACGGGCCAGCAAGCGATTCACTGAGGATCATTAAAAACGGCGGCGTTAAAATATCCATGAGATCAGGAAACAATGAGGATGTTGTTATTGATTACCGGGGCGAAGGCGAAAGCTTCGGTCTTGTATCTCTCATGGGAAGGGAAAAACAAAAAACGACAATCACCGCTATTGATGATACGATCTGCTATCTCCTCGATAAGGACAAGGTTTTTACACTTATCGATACCCAGCCGGTACTTACTGAATATTTTTTACAAACGCACTTCACAAAATACATGGACAAAACCTACAAGCAGATGCGCGATGGAAGCCTTTATTGCGGCAGCAGCGATTATATTTTGTTTACGACGCCGGTAGGAGAAATTACAAATAGTAAAGGAGTTGTCTCTATCGGCGATGGCGCAACTATACAAGAAGCCGCCCAGGCAATGTCACAGCATAAGGTCAGTTCGGTCGTAATTTGCGGGGACAATAATCTCCCTCTTGGTATCGTAACAGACACAGACCTGCGGGAAAAAGTCGTAGCGAAAGGGAGGGATGTGCGCGAGACCGTGAAAAACATTATGCGCCTGCCGCTTATGAGGGTTGATGCAAAGGAGTATTGTTTCGAGGCGGTGCTCAAGATGCTGAAATATGATATTCATCACTTGTTGGTAGTGAAGGACGGGGCCCTCAAAGGAGTTCTTACCAGCCACGACCTCATGCTGCTTCAAGGAAAATCGCCGCTTTCCTTTGCAAAAGACATAGAGAGCCAACAAACCATTGACGGCCTGGAGGCTCTTTCGAACAAGATCAACAATCTCGTTCGATTTCTTCTGAAGGAAGGCGCAAGAGCGAGCAATATAATGAAAATAGTCTCTGAACTAAATGACCGTCTTGTGAGAAGGGTGCTTAATATTGCTGAGCGCAGATTCGGTCCGGCTCCGGTTGCCTGGTGCTGGATCGTGTTTGGAAGCGAAGGCCGCAGGGAACTGATATTCAGAACGGATCAGAATAATGCGCTAATCTTTGCAGATATTACGTCGGCAACACAGGAGGAAGCAGCTCACAAGTACTTCTCCGATTTTACTGGTTTTGTAAAGGAAAGCCTCGAGAAATGCAGCTTTCCCTCTTCTCTCGCACATTACACGGCGAGCAACTCTCAGTGGCGCCAGCCACTCAGAGTGTGGAGGAAGTACTTCTCGGATTGGGTAACAACACCGACAGCCGAAGCTAGTCTGAACTCACTAAGTTTTTTTGATTTCAGGCCTCTTTACGGTGATTTTACTCTGGCAGAGGATTTGCGTTCATATGTTGCAGAGATTATCGAGAGAGAGGAAGCATTTCTTGGCTATCTCGCCAACACTGTGGTAAATAACAGGCCTCCCCTCGGGTTCCTAAGGTCTTTTGTTGTCGAAAAAAGTGGAGAACATAAGGATGAATTAAACCTCAAGATCAAGGGCATTGTGCCGCTTGTCTATATTGTGAGGCTTTTTGCACTGGAGCGGGATGTTCGAGAAAGCTCGACTCTGGGCCGTATCGGTGAGCTGAGGAACAGTCATACGATAATCGGAGAACATGCCGATGAGATAGAACATGCTTTCGAATTCATTACACTGCTAACTGCTCACCATCAGGCTGAGTTGCTGGAGAAAGGAAAGGACATTGATGATTTTATCAATCCGGACAAGCTTAGCAATCTCGAGAAAAAGACTATTAAGGATGCCTTTCATCTTATCGCGCGGCTTCAGGACTCAACAATTGAGCGGTACAAGGCACTTATATGGGAGAGGAGGTGGTTGGGGAGAACTTGAGCGAGGGTAAGTAAGAGAGAGAGGGGAAAGGATATGAACAAGTTGTTATCCCATTTCGTAAGGAGGAGAAAATGACAGCACAAGAAAATAAGGTACCGGGTAGGGCGTGGGTGGTCACCTTCGCAGGTACGGCGATCAACCTTTGCCTCGGAATTCTTTATGCCTGGAGCGTCTGGGCCAAGGCGCTGATCAATGTAAAAGAAGCTGGTAAGCCCATGGTCGGCATCAATGAGGGTTGGACTTTTCTCACCAATGCAGAAGCAGCTACCCCATTCTCACTTTGCGTGATTGTCTTTGCGTTATTCATGATTGCTGGCGGACGCATACAGGATAAGTACGGCCCCAAACTCGGCGCAACACTAGGGGGGCTTTGCCTTGCGGCAGGATGTATACTCGCTGGTTTGATGAAGAGTTATACGGGTCTTATTGTTGGTTTCGGAATCCTCGGCGGCATTGGCATGGGCATCGGCTATGCAGCCCCCACTCCCGCTGCACTGAAGTGGTTCGGTCCCCATAAGCGCGGCCTGATCGCGGGTCTGGTCGTTGGTGGGTACGGCGGAGCAGCGCTTTATATCGCGCCGTTGGCACAAAAACTTATCGATACCTACGGTATTTCCGGGAGTTTTATCGGTCTGGGTATTTTCTTTGCCGTCGTTGTTGTTATTGCCGGACAGCTTCTCTCATGGCCACCCGCAGGATATGTGCCGCCTGGAGTCACGGCAACAGCTGCACAGGCAGCTACCGCAGCCAAGAGGCACTCGGCACATGATTGGACCGCCGGAGAAATGACGAAGACATGGCAGTTCTATGCGTTGGTTCTCCTGTTCATCGGTTCGACGCAATCAGGCCTCATGATTATTGCAAATGCCGCAGGGATATTAGCGTCGACTGCAAAAGGGGTACCTTTTTTTGCAGCAAATGCCTGGATACTGGTCTCTTTCGGAGGGCTTGTGAATGCATTGGGCAGGGTCGGTACCGGGATGTATTCTGATAAAATCGGACGATCTAATGCATATATGGTAAACTGTATCGTTTCAGCCCTGTGTCTAGTTGCAATGCCTGCCATTATCGCCTCCAAGAGCATCTTCTTACTGTTCCTGGCAATAGGCATAGCTTACTGGCAGTATGGCGGCGGGCTTTCCCTCCTGCCTGCCTTTACTGCGGACTTCTATGGTGCAAAGAACCTCGGCTTTAATTACGGTCTCGTGTTTATCGGGTGGGGATTAGGTTTTTTCATGGCGAGACTGGCAGGAACAATTAAGGATATTACCGGCAGTCTCGATTATGCATTCTATCTTTCGGCAGCAGTGCTTATTATTGCGGTTATCTTGGTCAGGGTAACTAAGAGACCCGCTTGGTCGGAACAGTAGTGCTGGACATAGGGATAACGGACATTAATGCACAATCTAACGTTGCAAAGAGGAATAAGCAATGAGTCAAAAAGAAAAAAGGGAAGGCTCGAAACATCCGAAGCTGAAATCGCGGTGCATTGGGGAGGAAGAGCAATTCTTCTATCCTTCTACAAAAGTCATTGCCCAGGCGAACATGAACAGATTCGGAAGCGTAACTATTAATCGTCTGAGTAAAATAAAAAATCTATCGGAGGAATAAGCAATGAGCCAAAAAGAAAAGAGGGAAGGCATCGAAACATCCGAAGCTGAAATCGCAGTGCATTGGGGGGAAGAACAATTCTTCTATCCTTCCACAAAATTCATTGCCCAGGCGAATCTGACCGATGATACTGTGTATAACCGGTTCAGCCTGGAGAACTTTCCGAACTGTTTCAAAGAGTATGCCGACATGCTGACCTGGTACGAGAACTGGCATACCACTCTGGATACGAGTGACGCCCCATGCTTCAAGTGGTTCGTGGGGGGCAAGATCAACGCAAGCTACAATTGTATCGACAGGCATCTACCGAAAAATAAGAACAAAACGGCGATTCATTTCGTCCCCGAGCCTGAAGATGAAAAGGTGGAGCATGTCACATACCAGGAGCTTTATGTGAGAGTAAACGAGTTTGCCGCGCTGCTCAGGGATTGCGGGCTAAAGGCAGGAGACAGGGTCACGCTTCATCTGCCCATGGTTGCGGAGCTCCCTATCACTATGCTTGCATGTGCGAGGCTCGGGATCATCCACTCAGAGGTCTTTGGCGGGTTCAGCGGGAAGGCATGCGCGGACAGGATCGTCGACTCAGGGTCAGAGTTCCTGATTACAATGGATTCGTACTACAGGAGCGGTCAACTTATCGACCACAAGGAAAAGGCGGACATCGCGGTGGAGGAGGCGGTAAAAGAGGGCCAGAAGGTGAAGAAGGTCCTTATATGGCAGCGGTATCCCGGAAAATATTGCGCAAAAACCCCTTTGGTCGAGGGGCGCGATTTCTTTGTAAACGATTTGCTCAAAGACTATTACGGGAAAAGAATCGATCCGGTCAAGATGCCCGCAGAAGCCCCGCTTTTCCTAATGTATACGAGTGGCACTACGGGAAAGCCGAAGGGCGCGCAGCACAGCACTGGCGGTTATCTCGCATATGTTGCAGGCACCTCGAAATACATACAGGATATCCATCCGGAAGACGTTTACTGGTGCATGGCCGATATCGGCTGGATCACCGGCCATTCGTATATCGTCTATGGTCCTTTGGCGCTATGTGCATCCAGCGTAATCTACGAGGGCGTCCCCACTTACCCGGATCCCGGCCGGCCCTGGAGGATTGCGCAGAACCTCGACGTGAACATTTTCCACACCGCGCCCACAGCCATCAGAGCGCTCAGAAAGGTCGGCCCTGACGAACCACAGAAATACAAGTACCATTTCAAGCATATGACGACGGTAGGGGAGCCTATCGAACCGGAAGTCTGGAAATGGTATTATTACGTGGTCGGTAAAGGCGAAGCGGCTATCGTGGACACATGGTGGCAGACGGAAAACGGTGGGTTCCTTTGCAGTACTGTGCCGGCCTTGAAACCGATGAAACCGGGAAGCGCAGGTCCTGGCGTGCCGGGTATTCACCCGATCGTTTACGATGACACCGGGAATGTCGTCCCTGCTGGATCGGGAAAGGCGGGGAATATCTGTATTCAGAACCCTTGGCCCGGCATGTTCCAGACCATATGGGGTGATCGCGACCGGTATGTAAAGCAGTATTTTGAAAGATACTGTAAAAACCCAACAAGCAAGGATTGGCGGGATTGGCCTTATCTTACGGGTGACGCCGCAGTGGTTGCAGCCGATGGATATGTCCGTATTCTGGGCAGGATAGACGATGTCATCAATGTATCGGGCCACAGACTTGGCACGAAAGAAATCGAGTCCGCCGCGCTCACCGTTCCGGAAATTGCCGAAGCCGCGGTGGTTCCAGTTAAACATGAGGTCAAGGGGAAGGAGCCCGATCTGTACGTTGCCTTGAAACCCGGGATCAGGCCCACCGAAAAACTTAGGAAAGAAATCTCGGACGCCATCGTCCGCGAAATCGGTGCAATCGCGAGGCCTAGGAAAGTCTGGATTGTGCCGGATATGCCTAAGACCCGTTCGGGAAAAATCATGCGCAGGGTGCTCGGCGCCATCTCGAATGGCACGGATGTCGGAGACGTTATGACTCTGGCTAATCCCGATATCGTCGAACTGATCACGAAAATGGTCCAGGGGAAGGAGGGCGATGTCGAGTTTTAAAACGAAAAAGTAATCGTTTTGTGACGGTGAGAGCGGGAACAAGAGGGGCTGGAGAGACTGGAGAGTTTTTCCAGCCCCATCAAAAATATTAGAATTA
>DMNE01000058.1 GCA_003453735.1 Nitrospiraceae bacterium
CGTAGTTCCGGTCTTCCCGTAAACGGGTCTTCCCAACTCCTTCGCCTTAGCACCGGTGCCCTCATTTACAACGGCGCCAAGGAGCACTTTCATCTCTCCGACGATATCATCATCGATGACGCTGGAGAATTTGGGATAATTTTCGTCGATCACGATGCCGTCTCTGTTTTCGATCCGCTCATAGGGCATCATCTCCACTTTCTTGCCGGTAGCTAACGCGCCATAAGCACGGACCATCTCGCTGAGCGTTACATCTGAAGCCCCGAGCGNNCTCGCCGCCAGTCTCACGGTGGCAGCATTCAAAGACTTAGCGATAGCCGTCTTCAATGTGACCTTGCCGAAATACTTGCCCTCATAGTTCCTGGGCGACCAGTGTTGTCCAGCGCTTGACCCCCTGAAAGATACCGGCGAATCGATAATCGTATCATCCGGGGTCATCCCATCTTCGAGGGCCGTCAGATACACAACNNGATCGCCTTGATACCTCCGGTATGCAGATCAAGCGCAATCAACGCGGCCTGAACACCCGGTTTATCCCGCCTTTCGATGTTTCTCAGGCCGTTGTCAAGAGCAACCTCCGCTACATGCTGAAGATTTGAATCAATAGTGCAGCGGATCCTGTACCCAGCCGTATAGATCGAGTTTCCATACTTATGCTCGAGCTGCTGTCTCAGCAACTCTACAAAATACGGCGCCTCATATTTCCTGTAATGCGGCGAAGACGGTAGAGGCTCCCTCAGCGCCTGATTATACTGATCAGTAGTAATAAACCTGCTTTTCNNTCGCCGTTCACGGGCTTTTTCGCGGTTCTTGAAAGGAGAATAGGCCGAAGGCGCCTTGGGAAGCGAAGCAAGCATGGCGGCCTCCCCCACAGTGAGGTCGGTGACCGACTTTCCAAAATAAGCCTGCGAAGCTGCCTCGATACCAAAGGCACGCGTACCAAAGTAAGTCTGATTCAAATACAGGCCAAGTATCTCATCCTTCGTGTACTGTCTCTCGATCTGAATAGATAACACAGCCTCCTTAACCTTTCGTATCAGGGATTTTTCAGGCTTTNNCGATATCGTGCACTAGGGCGCGCAACGTGCCGATGAAGTCGATTCCCGGATGGCTATAAAAACGGGCATCCTCGATGGCAACGAATGCCAACTTCACATGATCCGGGATTTTGTAATATGGTACGAACGTCCTCCGTTCATAATAAAACTCGGCTAGCACCTTGCCATCCGCAGAATAGGCCTTCGAAGATTCCATCGGAACGTACTCTTCGATCGCATTTACTCTTGGAAGGTCGGGGAAGGCCCAGTAAACGATTCCACCGATTATTCCCGAAAGGGCACAGAAGATCATGAAAACAACAATGACTGTTGACGAGCACGATGATTCCTCGGCCTTTTTGATGTCCTTTTCAAGCATTGACATATCCCACCTTTTATTATACAAAAAGATTGCAATGGAGCAGGAAGCTATACTTTTTTTCTACCCAGGGAAGCTGCGCTTGTGAAAGTTGAAAAACCCTCCTGTTGAAAAACCCTCCCCTGTTGCCTCAGACAGAAATCGATACGAAATGATGATCGTTGCCTCACGTGATAATCGATACAAAACAGTATAGATCATCATGCTGCTGATTTCCTCTTTGGGGACTGTTTTTGAGTCTTCAACTTATGGAGCTTTTGCTGAAGCCGGGTGATTTGCCTTTTCAGTTGTGCCGGGTTGAGTGTTGCATAGAGTTTTTTTAGTACCTGCTTGTTGTCGGCCGGCACATCGGGGCAGGCAAGCACTCGGCGGTAAGGGGTCTGGGCTTTGTCATACTTCTTCGTGACCTTGCTGCCGGCCCGTGTCTTTTCGGCCAGTTTCATGGTTGGTTGAAAGAAGTTCGTATACAGCCTCAGATACCGATACAACTCATTTAGCGTAAGAAGTTCCTCTTCGGTATCATACCTGAGATACCCAACTGCTCTTCTGACAACCGAGTAATTTTTCTGCTCTACGAAGCAGCCATCGTTTTTTCTGTAACTTCTTGATCGGGTAAACGTTATCTTTTCCTCTTGACAGTACCTGAAGAGCTGATTATTGATAAACTCCCCACCGCTATCTGAATCAATTCCCAGAAGGGGGAAGGGCATTCTCTCTCTAATGTCTTTGAGAGCCTCAAATACCCATACCTGGGCCTTGTTCCTGACCGCCTCTGTCTCGGTCCAGGTGGTGCAGACATCCGTAACATCCAGAGTCTGCGCAACGTCCCCATGACTATCTCCTCCGTCATGGCCGACAAGATCGATCTCTACAAAGCCGGGCTTTTTCTCATTCCAGTCTGAAAAGGTGCGTATCGGGATCTGGTTCTTAAGCAGAGTGCCCGGCTTTGTATTTCCTCTGCCCTTGATTTGATAGCGTTTCCGCTCTTTTGCAAGTAATCGGTCTATTGATGCCGGGCTAATCCTCAAAAGCTTCTGTCGAACTTCCTCAGAAACTATGATTTCCCGGAAGCGCTCAAGCCGCCTGACAACATCCTTGAGTGCCGGCGCGAGTCTCTTGCCGCATATGCAGTCCATGATATACCAGATCTCTCTAAGTGCTTTTGCAACCGCAGCATCATACGTCTTGGGTTTCTTCCTCAAGGACGTCTTCCTGACGTCCATCTGCAGAACGCAGCGCTCGTTGATTCTCAACTTCCTGCCATGGCTTATAAGCACATGGGAGGCATACCTCCTGCTGTAACCTGTCAGTTTCACAAATTCGTCCAGTATCAGCCCCTTGTCCTTTTTCCGGGCCTTTTGATACCGGCTGGCGACCACTGCCGTAGTCTTCTTCCGCTCCTTCATCGTTAGCCTCATTTCCGCCTCCCATAGCCCTGACTATAGAAGACATTTTCAAAGTTTTTCGTATCGATTTTTCATTTGAGGCAACGATTCGCTTTCGTATCGATTTTTAATGAGGCAACCTTGATTCACCATC
>DMNE01000123.1 GCA_003453735.1 Nitrospiraceae bacterium
GAGACAGCAGCTTGAGAAGAGGCTCAAGAACGACCCCAGCGTGGAGCAATTCATGAAGAAGACCGGAATGTTCGCCCCGGGTGTCTATGTTATACCCGAGGTTAGAGAAGTAACGCCAGGTCATCTTGTGCGCTCGGGAGGTTCTTCTGCTTATGATGTCAACTTCGGCTATCGGNNTACCGTGGTTGACGTAGACGGGCGAAGGATTTACTATATGCCGACATCAGAGGCAATAAGAAGGAGAGAGGTCGACATTCAGGAACTTGCTCTCTTCGAAAGCCTCGGCACCTGCTTTGGAAGGAAGCCCCAGAAATATGAGCACGAACTGATTGAGGCAAAGGGAACGATAGAAAGGCATGTGTGAAATCCTTCCGATGAGAGAGACAAGGGGATCCTGAGTTGTCAGGATCCCCTTGTCTCTCTTTACAGTGCGGTTCTTGCTAGAAGAAGCTTTTAGAAGAATTCCAGGCAATAGTAAGATTTGGGACGCTCTCAGGCCCTACGCTACATGGCCTACCGGTACACCTTCAAATCATTCAGTGCAAAGTTGACGTTACTTGGCGCGGCAAAACCGCACTTACTTGACCGTTCCTAAAACCGCGGGGAAATATGGTGACGTCATTCAAACAGTACTCATAGCGATTCACAAGCCCAGATTTCTCAGGTAACGGCCACTGTCGGCAACTGCCCGGCTTCCCCCTCCGCCATGCATCCTTGTGTGCAAGGCCACCTTGCGACATAATCGGGCTAGAGATTTCAGACCTGAGACGATGATATTTCCAGTATGTGCCGTACAAGACCGTGCCTCTCCTGAAGAGTCAGCTCGAAATAAATTGAGCTCTCCATAAGGATTCCTACAATCTCTTTCATTGTTATAATATTCATATAATGCCTCTCATCCTGTTTCCGGCCATTCCGCGTGCCGGACAATCAGTGCCTGTCCTTCCTCTTCGCTCTGCCTGAACGATATGCTTCTGATGGCTCCACCCAAATGCTGCAGGATTTCTCAGCAGCTTCAGGACTCCCTTTTTCCCCACCACGGTAATTACTGTCACAATTCCGATAACCGGCAAGCATACCACATAGACCGGTCCCAGAACCATCCCAATCAGTAATGTCCCTGCTCCCTGTGCTACCTTTCCTTTTCCAACGAGCATTGTGTGTCACCTCCCTCTTCTACTCTTAGTTACAGTGTAGCGAACTATCTCACCCGCTACCATTGGAAGAAGTTCTTATTTTTATGAGGATTTCTCCCTAAATAAAGGACTCTGTTTTAGTACATGAGAGGAGAAAACAGATATGAATTTTGCATCCCTCGCCGGTGCGGTGCGTGAAAGCTAAACTTTCCCAGTGATCATTTTGCTCAAGGTCTATGTTACGGCAGCAACAAGTATGAAATCCCCCAGCCCTATGTATTCTTTCTGGAACTCGAGGTGTTCTGCCTCCACAGAAGAGACGGTAAATAAAGCGAGTCCCGGATCTGCTTGTTTTAAATACCAATAAATTCCCCCAAACTTCTGAGAGTGATAAACGCCGTTAAAATGGAGAAATAAACTCGCGGCTGCTCTGTTTTTCACAATGAAATACGCCATTGTTGCATCTTTCACCGCTTGCGCTGCTACAAAATGTTCGGGTTTGATCCGCATCCCATGCCCCATATCACGATTCATCAACATCATTTCTCGATAACCGGGCGTCTCCAGATCAACAGCTATCGGTAAAGGAGCAAAATATCGTTTTGCCTCTTCGGTTAGACTCTCCAGCGCGTCTATGCCTTCACGTGCAACAAGGTTGGCATACCTCCTGGGGATATTTGTTGCAATAAATTTCAGACCATGCTCTTTTGCAAAATCAACCAGAACGCGATAATCAGTCTCATAATTGTCCCAGACCTTCGCTTCTGTAACGAGATGCCTGTCCAAAATCAACCCTGCCAGATACTCATCCAAAATCAATTGATTATCGGCCTCGAACATTTCCGCACCCAGGATCAAATCCTTTTTTTTCCCTTCGAAGAGATCTTTCGTTATCTCATACTGTAACGTGTGGATCAGGCGGTTGTCGTGCAATTCACCGAATAAAACCACGTGTGCTCTTGCAAGATACTCCACTGTCTCTCCGTACCTCAACTCCCGACCTTCCCTCCCATAAAGCCGCCAAGACGGCTTCTTTTGAGCTTTCTCCTTCAATCCAAACATTGACATTCCTCGCTTTTTCCGTCAATCGAAAAGTACTTTAGCAACTTTGCGTCTCTATCTGTAATAGGTATAATTATATCAGACCGACCTGACGCAGTTGGGGAAGCAGTTGTTTCTTGTGAAAACTGGCTTAAATCTCACTTTGACGGCACTGTGGGCCGCTCGTGTTGAGTGGCTATTGTGCTGGGGCCGCGGAGAACCGTGCCGCTTTTCTATTACGACTTGCCAGACTCCTGAGACCTCCATAAAGACTATCGGGCCTTTCCAGCGGAGATGGGAGTCTTCCCCCCTAAAAGATGCGTCTGTTGATCTATTTTTTTCGGCTGTGGGGGCAATCTTGCTCTCAAGCAGGCCGTTCTCATTGAAGCCTTCAGAATATTGAAATTGGGAGGGAGCATCGTGATGTGAAATTGGATTCTGGACTACTGTTTGGAGTTCTCAGTATGGCATTGACAATACATGCGGTCAATCATTATTATTTTTTGTGTCCCCTTGCCATGAATTAATAATGCAGTAAACTATATATAAAGGAGAAGAGTATGAAGAAACCCTTAAGCTGGTTTATCGATCTGTATCACGGCGGCCAATTAGATCTGACTCCGCCTTATCAGCGGAGAAGCGTATGGACATTAAAAGACAGAAGGTTTTTCATCGATACTATTTTCAGAAAATATCCATGCCCAGCGGTTTTCCTCCATAAAGACCTAGATGAAAAGTCCGGAAAAATGATTTACCACGTCATTGACGGCAAGCAGCGCATCGAAACCATCCTCTCCTTCATCCAGAATTCCTTTGCTATAGATCCGGGATATGGCGATCGACGTTTGGACGGCAAGAAGTGGAAAACAATAGAAAGCGAGTTGGATTTCAAGGATCGGTTTCTCAATTATGACTTGGCCATCGAGTACATCGACACGAATGACAAGCAGTTTATTAATGGGGTCTTTGACCGCTTGAACAGAACATCGAGAAAACTCGAACGACAAGAGCTGAGGCATGCAAGGTATGAAGGCTGGTTCCTAACCATAGCGGAAGCAGAGGCCGAAAAGGAAGAGTGGGAACGTCTTGGCGTGGTCACTAAGGCACGAATGCGGAGAATGAAGGATGTGCAATACATATCTGAACTTCTGATGGTCTTCCTTAAGGGCAGCATTTCCGGCTACAATCAGGATGCCCTCGACACCATATATGCTGACTACGATTCACCTCTTGAAACATTACCCGATTTTGATGAAAGTGATTTCCTGAATAGGCTCGATCTGACGAAGGGATATATTATTCAGATGGAGTATCACAATTCCGCAATTACAAAATATGTGAGAGGCTTTGCCGATTTCTACAGTTTATGGGCCTTCGTCGCACTCAACCAGAATCGTTTGGTGTCTCCGAAAATCACCGCTGACCGATATGCGGAATTCATGGGCGAGGTGATAGCGTTAGCCAAGGCGAAAGATAGCGACCTTTCACGGAGCTATGAAAGCAACGCTTATGTGTATCTTAAGAATTCCGTGCAATCGAGCACTGATTATTCGCAACGGGCTGCGCGAAACAAGGTGCTCGATAGCGTTCTCTTGAAGGGTTCTGCGCCAGAGAGGGTACTGGCCGCGCGTAATAGTGACAGCGATCCTTCTCATCCAATCGTAGGGGAATGACTGATAATTCTAGAAAGACGTACGCATCTGGGTAAAAAAAGCTCCCGCGCGAATTACATCCGGTGCTATTCACCTTTGGTGTACAGGAATAATCGTGAAATACTCCTCATTTTACACTTTGAAAGTAGAGCTCAACCTATCCAGAAGTCAGCTCCGCGGCCGATAAAGCATGATCACCTCGCGTATTCATTGCTATATTTCACACCTGTGATATACTTTATACAAGTATGTATCACGACGGGCAATAAAGACATCGCATGGAAAATTATAAGTTAGTTCTTCCAGAACATCTTAATCAATTTGGTTACTTATTCGGTGGCAACCTTTTAAAATGGGTTGATGAAATAGCCTGGATTGCTGCGAGTTTGGACTTCCCTGGATGTAGATTCGTCACTATTGGGATGGATAAGGTCGAATTCCGAAAGAGCATAAAAGAAGGTTCTATTCTAAGTTTTCTCGTCCAAAGAGTAGCAACTGGCAATACATCGGTGCAGTATACTGTGAATGTATTCGATGAAGGCATTAAAACTATTCATGAAAAAAGAGTATTTTCGACAAACGTGACCTTTGTCTGTATAGACGACGCAGGTTATAAGGCCAGTATACCTAAGCGATAAATGGTAAGGCCATCGTGTCTGCGTTGTCAGGCGAAATCAAGGATCGAAAAGCGGCATGCACGTTAACAACTTTGGCACTTATAAATTGCCGTAATAAGCAAAACCTTTTAAGACAATTGAATGGCAAAAAATGATATTGAGGCGAAAGGATAAGCATATGAAATTACGTTTCAGTCCTGGCTCTTTGACAACCTGTGCAGCAAAACTGCTACCATCGCCCGGGCAGAAATACCTCCCTCCTGCAGGTCTTTCATAAATGTCAAAACTGATTAAGTTCCTAGACGACACCCGTAAGGGGCACCGGGCAACTATTAGAATGGACAATGGAGACCCATGTTGGATTCTCGTTTCACGAACGAGCATCTCGATCAAAAAGTCAAAGGTCAGGCTTTTTAAATCAAAGCTCTACGAAGAAAAGGATATATACAAAACTGCGAAAGCGGCCGAAACCCTGAGACTCCTTTATCTGGATGATTTAACTCCCGCCGAAATGCAGAGTCCGGTGTTAAAATCATTCACCAACGCGGTTCTGCATTGTCGTTCATTCGCGGAAATTGTCACCCTTCTCCATGGAGTATATCACCATCTCCATCGAGCAACAGGCGAAGCATCCTCTGATGTTCTGCAGTCCCTATCATACTTTCACGGCACGATGCAAGCACTTCCTCTGAGCAAGACGTCAGAGGAAAGTCTGGAGCCTGCTGCGCCTTCGATCTCTGCGAAGATCAGGATCGAGCGTAAAAAGAAATTATCCCTGGCTCTCATAATTCTGATATTTGGCATTACGATCGCTGCTGGCGGGTACATACTGCTCGATCGTTTTGCACTCTTGACCACTCAAAAGCATGAAGGGTCTCCAGTTCCCCGGACACCACAGTTTCCCATCA
The DNA here is from genome assembly GCA_003453735.1 of Nitrospiraceae bacterium. Lineage (GTDB taxonomy): Bacteria > Nitrospirota > Thermodesulfovibrionia > Thermodesulfovibrionales > UBA9159 > UBA9159. Next base: position 5,355 of record DMNE01000123.1, read on the forward strand.
CTAAGTTCGATCAACGACAGGATCGAGAGCCTGGCGTAAAGCCTGTTGAAGAGGACAGTCGGGTTAACAAAGATACGGCTGCCGAATCGAAGTCTCAGCAGGTGCCTATTCCGAGTGCCGCCTTACCGGAGCGAAAGGCTATTGAAGGGACGCAATACTCTCTCCAGATCGAAGCATTCAAGAATGAAAAGAACGCTGAGGCCTTGTCAAAAGAGCTTCAGCGAAAGGGCTATAACGCTATCGTCAATGCACCGCTGCAGGGGGACGGAACGAAGTTGTACAGGGTGTTGATAGGCTCGTTCGAGAATCGCAAAGATGCGGTGCAAGCCGCTACTGCCTTCCAAGCCAAGGAGAAGAGACAAGTCATCATTTTTTCGTCAAACTTTCGTCGCTAACGCCGGTACTGATTTTACTAAGAAAAAAGGCCATCATCCTTGCGAGCTTTTGATAAATGACGAGTCCCGTAAAGGACTTGAGTCGGATATTTCGGATGTTTGACAACTCAATTTTATCCAAAGCGGAGGTCACTCTATAAATGATTTATTTTTCCTCTTTGACATTATTTTTTATGCCTGTCCGTTTGACTGAACTAAGGCCATACCATCGCAAGCTATTAAGCAGCATGTAGAGTGGAGGGGGTATTATATAGCGGCGTTCAAGGGGGAAGGTGTCATAAACTCGCACGACTTCTTCTGGACGCTTGACCAGCATGGATAAAGTTCACTAAACCGGATAGGCATATTATTTTTTGAAACTGGTGGGTTCATTCATTGTCGCTAAAGGGCTTGTCGGATTATGGATGACTATAGCAGTCAAGATTATCAGCCACGTAATTGGAAGGCGCAGGCAGAATGCCGATGGCCTTTCGTGTCCGTCATTGTTCCGTTCTTCGGCACCAATACGGAACAGCTTGACCGTTGCGTTAACGCCTTACTCGCCCAAGAGTATCCCTGCGACAGGCTGGAGGTAATCATCGTGGACAATAACGCACTACCTATGCTCCATGATTGTTATAGCTCCTCGACAGTGTTCCTTTCGGTAATTCATGAGTCTCATCCGGGATCTTACTGCGCACGGAACAAAGGGGTCTCAATCGCCCGCGGAGAGGTGTATGCATTCACCGACAGTGACTGCGTGCCGACAAGAGACTGGATACAATCTGGTGTCAGACTCTTACAGGCAACACCCAACTGTGGGTTAGTAGCCGGCTGCATTGTCCTAACATTCAGGAACCCGAACCCTTTGAGATTGTTCGAAATATATGATCTTTGTATCAATTTACGGCAGGAAGTGTTCATCCGAGAATTCCATTTTGGAGCGACCGCAAACATGATGATCTGCTCGGCTGTATTTGAGAAAGTGGGCAAGTTTGATGAAGCATTTTTCAGCGGAGGTGATTGCGAATGGGGACAACGCGTATGGAAGAATGACTACTAACTGGTGTTTGCGCCAGATGCAGTAGTATACCATCCTGCAAGATTCACGCTCACAATGCTCTGCGAGACGGCACGACGACTGGCCGGGCATGATTTCGTTCGAATGCGTGGCCACAAAGTCGGATGGATGCGTTTCTTAGTCTTAGAACTCTGGCGCGCCGCCCAGCATACGCGAATTGTGTGGAAGCGGAGGCGCGAATTCGGACACCTGCGAACCCTTCAGGTCATCGCCGTCATTGGTCGTGTCCAGATCACAAAGTATATTGAACTGGTGCGTCTTCTACATGGTGGCATACCCTGGCGATAACTTCTGGCATTTTCCGTTATTTTTTACAGAGGTATGTCGATGAGTCTGGTACCTACAAAGGGACGGTTACAGGACGTCGGAACTTCTGATGAAGGATGTCCGTGATGAAATAACGCGGTGGAGTCAGCGGCCAGAATTAGACCGATTTCTTGCGGAGGCGAGATGCTGGAGGGTTCCATGGACCATGACATCGTTAGAGATGAGACGGTTTTTACTTTATTGATCGAAGTGTTCAGATCGTTTCTGGTAGATTTCCATTCAAATGGCGTAGCAATTTGTTCATAATACTTTTGAAAACAAAGAAGCCGTTCTGCAAGTTCGTTCAGCGATTTGAAATCATTCGGGGTAAGAACCTTCCGTTGAATTATCGAGAAATAGATTTCAATCTGGTTGAGCCAGCTTGCGTGGACTGGTGTATGAACGAGCACCAGGTTTTTGTGGTGCGATTGTAATCGTTCAACTGCACGGCTACCCCGGTGGGCAGATCCATTGTCAACAATCCAACATACTCGCCTTGCCTTGGCATAGGGCGGCTTGCTCATAACATCGCCTACAAGACGATCAACGGAAACAATGCCATTTTTTCGCTCACACCG
>DMNE01000244.1 GCA_003453735.1 Nitrospiraceae bacterium
AGATATCTCAAAGAGCTTCTGTAATTCTCTTTCCCGATAAAAGGGCTATTCTTTTACCTTGGTCATCCCTATTGTCCGCTTTATTATAGGTAGCATTTGCTTGGAGAGGACGAGCTCTTCGGCATCGCAGCCCTCGCAGGAATCGCTACCAATCACACACAGGGCTTCATAACCTCGTTTGTGGGCTGGTCTCGCGTGACGAGTGTAAATGCATAATAATGAGTATAATACAGGGAGAGGCCAGGGAGGTGAACGCACACAAACAAGTTAAACCAAGCAGCTATGAACTCGTCTCATGGCTGATCACAGGAGCGGGGCTACTCCTGGCGCTTGAGTTACATCTTCTGCCCGCTTTACTTGCGGGGGTGCTCGTGTACGAACTTGTCCATTCTTTGGCCTCACTGCTTCGAATTACTAGACTGGCCGGCAACCGAGCCAAGGCTATGGTGGTCATATTCCTATCCATGATTATCGTGGCGTCGTTGGTTTTGCTGACTTGGGGCACAATCTCCTTTTTCCGCAGTGAAGGAGGTAGTGTTCCGGCGTTGATGACAAAAATGGCCGAGATTATTGAGGGATCGCGTGATAGGCTTCCTGCTGGGTTGGTGGGATATCTGCCGAATGATGCTGAGGGGCTCAAGGCATGGGCAGTGCTCTGGCTACGGTCACATGCGGGTAAGTTACAGGTGGTTGGGAAAGAGACGGCTCTGCTTGTTGTGCGTATCGTGATCGGTATGGTAATTGGCGTCTTGATTTCGTTGGGGGAGACGCCGCCAATCCATGAATACCGCCCCCTTGCACGGGTGCTGGCAGAGCGTGCTATCCGCTTCGGTCAGGCTTTCCGCTCCATGATGTTGGCCCAAGTACGCATTGCGGCACTGAACACCTTCTTTGCATGGCTCTACCTGGGTGTTGTGTTGCCGGTACTCGGTATTCGCCTGCCACTCGTTAAAACTATGGTGGCCATCACCTTTATCATGGGCTTGTTGCCAGTGGTCGGCAATCTGATCTCGAATTCGGTAATCGTAGTGGTTAGCTTGAATGATTCGCTGTCTGTTGTGATAGCTTCTCTAGTTTTTCTTGTGGTGATCCATAAGCTTGAGTATTTCTTAAACGCCAGCATTATGGGAGCCCGGATCAATGCTCGTGCCTGGGAGTTGCTGTTGGCGATGCTGGTGATGGAAGCGGCTTTCGGCATTGCCGGCCTGGTTGCAGCTCCTATTTATTATGCATACGTAAAGAATGAGCTGACGGAGCGGGGGCTCGTTTAAAGAAGGATTATTAACGGGGTATTCCGAGGTTTGTTTTATTTTGTACATATCGTGTCAGAAACAATCGCATACCGTCCACATAGGCTGCACCGGAGTACAGAAATCCCTCATTGTGCCCACCCATGATCTGGAGAAACTCTTTCGGTTCGCTTGCTTGCTCAAAGAGCTTTCGTCCTTGTTCATAAGGTACGATCTCATCCTCAGGACTATGGATGAAGAGTTTCGGTATCTTTATCTTATCGACCTTGCNNTTTCCCCCAAATCAGGTACAGAGGTAAATCCTGACTCCATGATGAGTGCACCAGCCTGTCTCCGCAATGCTAGTTCAGCGGCGACAGCGCTCCCGAGAGATCGTCCGAAAAGAACAATCTTTTCAGGTTTTATGTGGCGGCTGTTCACAAGATAATCCCATGCAGCCTCTGCGTCCCGATATGTTCCGTTCTCGTCCGGTGAACCTTGGCTCTTGCCATAGCCGCGATAATCGAAGATGAGTACCCCCATACCGAGGGTGTGGAATATACGGATCGAATCGAGGCGGTGAGAGATGTTCCCAGCGTTCCCATGACAAAAGAGTATAACGCCCCTTATGTCGTCGGCAGGAATATACCATGCCGAGATATCCAGGCCGTCTTCTGTCTTCAAGGTGAGATCCTCATAACGAAGTCCGATATGGAGAGGTGTGGCCTCTATCGTTTTTGAGGGAAAATAGAGCATCGAGCCTTGTCTTGCATAGACATAAGCGACAAGGAGTAAATAGCCCAGGGCAACCCCGATGGCGACCACCAAGAACATTCTCTTTGTTGCGCGGAACGAGGCGCTGATAATACTTTTTGACAGCATATTATCGGAAATCCGCTTATTCTCAGTATACCATATTCGGATGGAGAGATTGACTTGACCACTGCAATGTACAGTGTATTTTGGCGCGTGTGTCTATGAGCAAATGTTAAAAGGTGAACGCGTCAAATAGTTCTTCCTGTCTCCCGCAACAAAGATACGGTTTGCAATGGGCAGTGAATGCTGCCGTGCGGTGTGCTGGGGGTCGCCATGAGATACGCGAAAGGATCCAGTGCGTGTTATACTTTATGAGGCAAGGTGAAAGAAAATGTCGCCCCCTCGTTCAGCTTGCCTTCTGCCCATATCCTCCCGCCGTGTTTTTCGATGATCCTTTTGGCGACAACAAGGCCGATACCGGTTCCCTCAAAGTCCTGAGCGCTACTCAAGCGCTGAAAAAGGCCAAAGAGTTTATCAGCGGACTGCATATCGAATCCTATCCCATTGTCTTTGACATAGTAGGTGCTATTACTGCCCTCTACAGCTCCGCCGACCTCAATTATTCCGACCTCTCTGGCCTCGGTGAATTTTATTGCATTTGACAGAAGATTGACAATCACTTGACGTATCATTGAGGCGTCGCCATATCCAACAGGAAGAGCGTTCATCACCAGTCGCAAGTTTTTGCTTTCCGTATTTGGCCTCAGCTCATCAAATACTGTTTCTACGAGACCTCCCATATCTATCTCGGCGAGCCGGACGTCCTTTGTGCTTATTCGGGAAAAGGCAAGAAGGTCACTGATAAGCCGCTCCATTCTCTCCGCGTTCTCTTTGACAATAGTCAGGAGTTCCAAGCCCTTGAGGTCAAGTCTGTCGGCATAATCCCTTAATAATTTCCGGGCGAAACCGTTCATCGCTATAAGGGGCGTCCTGAGGTCGTGAGATGCCGAATAGCTGAAACTTTCCATGTCCGCATAAGATGCCTCGAGCCGCTTGTTCACCTTTTCCAGCTCCGGNNTGCTTGTTCACCTTTTCCAGTTCCGCTGTTCTTTCCCTTACCGTCTCTTCGAGATGTGCACGATATTGTCTCTGCTCTTCATCTTGCCGCCTGCGCCAGATCAGGGCGACCCCCGCACCTGCTGACAGTATGCACAGACCTATTACCAGCATGACATTCCATAAGCGTATTCTAACGGGAGCATAGACCTCTTCTTTGTCAACCTTTGCCACAATGGCCCATGAAGAATTGGGAATAATCCGTATCGCTGCAAGCACCCTTGTCGCCCGGTAGTCGACACCCTCAAAAATCCCTTCCGTGCCGTTTGCCGCGAGAGCGGCCGGAAGGTGCAGGTCTCGTATCGGCAATCGGAATCTGAGAGCGGTATTTTTTCGGTGACGGAGATCATTCAGATAGACTACTTCATCGCCTTCACGGCGTATCAGCATGGTCTCCGCGGTTAGGCTGGCAGTGGGCCAGCGTTCAATGAGCGGATAAAGGAAAACATAGGGGTCGATCTGCAACACGAAAATGCACAACGTGTCACCTCCCTCTTTATCAAGGATCGGTGTGACAATGCTCATCTGGATCCTGCCGGACATTTTGTTTAGATACAGATCAGAGAATACAATTTTCCGTGTTTTCATTGCCTTTGAAACCAACCGCTTTGTATCAGCCCCGATAACCTCATTCTTCTGAGCTGCAGACAGCAGAAGGGTCCCCTTATTATTGAGGAGAAGAACGTCATCATATTGGTAGGTTTCCTTGAAAGAGCCCATCCAGGTGAGAAGCTCCTTTCTCCCTTTGGCTGCTTTTGGCTGGTTGAGCAGGCGTCTTATGCGGGGGGCCAGGAAGAGATTTTCACGGATGGTTACAGCGTCTGCCAACCGTTCTTTACGCCAGGTTATGATCTGGCTCACCTTTAAGTCGGCAATGGCTGAGAGTTCATTCTGTTTCTCCTTCCTGATCTGCTTTTTCTGACTCTCATAATAAAGAAGTCCAACAGTAGATATCGAGATGACTAAAATGGAGAGAATAAGGAGGAACTGCCAGGGGATCTTACGCAATAAGAGGGGAGGTGGCATGGACGTCACTTCACAAAGCTTTAGCGTCTGATTGCCTTGGGCTCAGCATCACTTCTCGTGCGACCTGCTTTTTATAATAGCATAGCATTCCCTTATGAGTCTGTCATCTATTCTCGGGAGGACGAACTGACTCACAAAGAATGTTACCGTAGGTAGGAAGAAAAAGGATCGTTGACTCATAAAACGTGCCCTTACGCAACTGTTTGAAACGCTAAATCCATTCCATCTGAGAAGGGCTATGGAAGGTAAACTCAAAAAAATCTTCCAGATGTGCCATAGAAACTCATATTGAGTCAACGATCCTTCGGTAACATTTTCCTATGAGTCAACTGGAGGATCTTCTTTGTGGAGTCCTCTCCTCGAAGTATTCTTATCCGGCCATGCAAAATCTCAACGCAGAGCTCTTTGTTGTCTCAGTCATTCAGGCTATTCTACCCGAAGGCTTTTCCAGACGTATGCGTTCCGGCAAAGACACTCGTGCAGCATCATGAAAAATATTCTCCCATCATGTTTCAGGGCGGGAATGTCAGCTTGACAGGCATCAGCGGGGCAGGAATGGATCAGAACAGGGCAGGAGTATGATGAGATTTATGGCCGCGTAGGTCTATTTTCTATTGAACTCACCACTTTTTCCGCCCCGCTTTTCCATGAGCATAATGTCGGATATAAACATCTCCTTATCGACTGCTTTGCACATATCGTATATTGTTAATGCGGCTACGGACACGGCGGTCAATGCCTCCATTTCAACCCCTGTCTGACCAAAGGTCTTAACTGTTGCCTCCACGTCCACCACGCTCCTCGCTTCCTCAACAGTAATCTCAACAACAATCGTCGTGACGTTCAGGGGATGACACAGGGGGACGAGTTCACTCGTCTTCTTAGCTGCCATAATGCCTGCGATTTTCGCCACTGAAATCACATCACCCTTTGCAATGGCGTTGTCCATGATCAGTTGTATTGTTTCCGGCTTCATATGCACTGAGCCTCTTGCAACGGCTTCTCTCTTCGAAGAAGACTTCTCAGAGACATCCACCATTCGCACCTTGCCCTCTTTATCGAGATGGCTGAGTTCTTTCATCCTCCGATCCTCGACATGGTCTTCAGGGACAAGAGATCGGTACGCTGTTGGATATTGTGTCCCACGGGCTTGACCTCGATGGAGAGCCTGAGGAGGCGCTGTATCTCCTTATCCGATGAGTAGTTCCTCAGCGCTGGTTTCAGGTCTATCTCCGTCTCTGAAAAAAGACAGGGTCTCAGCTTCCCATCGGAGGTGATACGAAGACGGTTGCAATCGCCACAGAAATGATGGGTTAACGCGCTGATGAATCCGATAACGCCGCGGGCACCATTGAATCGGAAATACCGTGCTGGTCCTGTTCTCCGCAGCCGCACAGGTACGAGGGGGCCGATTCTTTCGACCACGGCCTTGAGAGAATCGGACGCGATGTACCGCTCACTGTTCCATAGGCCCTGAGGTCCCATGGGCATGAATTCGATAAATCTCACATGGTATGGAATCTGCAAGGTCAGACGTGCAAAATCCTCAATCTCGTCGTCATTCAGGAATCTTATGGGAACCATGTTTATCTTTAGCGGCATCAATCCCGCATCTTCGGCAGCCTGAATGCCCTTCATCACCTTAGTGATGTCTCCGCCGCGGGTCATTTGCCGGTATCTGTCAGGCTTGAAGGAATCAAGACTGATGTTAACTCTGCTGAGACCCGCGCTTGCCAGGTCTTTAGCATAGTTCTCAAGGAGTATTCCATTTGTAGTCAGGCAGATATCCTCTATGGGTTTGATGGTCCTGAGGGATTCGATGAGATAGACGATATTTTTCCTTACCAGGGGCTCACCGCCGGTAATACGTATCTTTCTCACCCCGAGGGCTGCTGCGAGCCTGACAACCCTCACAATCTCTTCGTACGTCAGTATCTCCTTATGTTCGAAGAATCTGACCCCTTGCGGCGGCATGCAGTAAATGCATCTCAGGTTACATCTGTCGGTGATGGAGATGCGGAGGTAGTCTATGGTCCGTTCATAATGGTCTCTGAGTTCCATATCCCTCCGCGTACGGCTATCGTTTGGGCTTGGTTTTTGCTGACTTTTTGTCTATTTCGGCTATCTTTTCCTTTGCGAGCTTAGCCTGTTTCGTGTCAGGATATTTCTCTATCAATTTCTCGAATATGACCTTCGCAGTCTTTTTGTCGCCTATTTCCATGAACGACAGTCCTTGCTTATAGCTTGCAGCAACAATCTTCTCGCTGTTCGGATATTTTTTTATAAGGGTCTCATATGCCAGGATGGCCTCTTCATAGTCCTTCTCAGCGTAGAGGCTCTCAGCGATCCAGAACTGCGCGCTGCTCACCCGGCTGTTCTTTGGAAATCTCTTCATGAAGGCATTGAACTGTTCTCGTGCCTCTTTGTACTGTTTTTCCTCAAACAGAGTGTAAGCAGCCTCGTAAGCCTTCACCGGGTCATCTTGGATGCTTTCTTCGCTCGTAGCTTCCACATTTTTTGAGCAACTTTCATCTTGTGGCGCAGCCTCTTTTTTCTTCTCTGGAGTTTCTGCTGCGGGGTTAGCGGTAGGAGATGATGACTCACTGAGTTTGGCCAGCTTATCATTAATTTCTTTTAAACGGTTCTCAAGGCCAGCGATCTGGTTGCGGAAAAGCTCTCGCTCAGTGGAGGCGTCTTTCAATGATTTGTCGATGTAAAACTTATTTTCATCAAATCTGCCGCGCAGGACGTCGAGCTCCTTCGAGAGATCCGAGACCTGGGAATAAAGGGACGTCTGGCTCTCTCTGATGGCGTTGAAAGTTTCTTCCTTGGCGGCACCGGCCACCAACTGTTTCATCGTGCTCATATCTTTTTTGAGCTCAAAGGTCTGTCTCTTCAAGTCGTTGACGTCTGCCCTCGTCGAGTCGAAATCACTTGTGGATACGCATCCGGCGAAGAGAAAAAGACACAACAACGGAAATTTGATTGGTGAACGGAACAACATATTATTTCTTGCCTTTCAATATGACGAAGTGCGCCCTTCTGTTCTTCGCCCAGCAATCTTCCGTGTGTTCAGTGCAGAGGGGTTTTTCTTTCCCGTAACTGATTGTGTCTATGCGGGATGAAGGAACGCCCAGTGAAGTAAGATAATCCTTTGCGGCCTTAGCCCTTCTGTCCCCGAGACCGAGATTATATTCGGAGGTTCCCCTCTCATCGCAATTACCTTCAATGAGTATCCTCTGTGCAGCATTTTTAATGAGATAATCGGACACCGATTTGAGCACCGGCTTTGCGTCATCTTTGATGTCGTACTTATCAAAATCGAAATGAACGTCTTCAAACATTCCCGAGACTTCTTCACCCGCGGATGGGACTTCTTTTTCTTCGACCTTTGCGACTTTCTCTTCTGTTATCTTTTCGGAAGGTTTTGCTGCCTGCGTCTCTTTTGGCTGTTGCGGGGCTGTCGGCTGCTGAGCCTCAGGAGCTACCACCTTTTTCTGGGCACAACCAAAGCCGGCTAAGAATCCAAAGATTACTGCCAAGACAAGAAATTTTTTCATAACAAACCTCCTTTGAGCGATTCAATTAGGTGACCATCGGGGGCCAAAAGCCAGCATCCCTTTTGGTGTTATCCTCTTTTGCGCTTCTCCATTTGCTCTCATAATGTAGATGGATCTTCCTCCATCCCTGTCTGAAGTAAATACTATATACCTTCCGTCAGGGGAAAGGGAAGGGTCTTCATTATTTCCCCTATCGGTAAGCTGTGCTATTCCGGAACCATCGACGTTGATGGTGAATATCTGATTCCTGCCACCGTCTCTTCCTGAAAAGACGATTTTATCTCCCTTGGGAGACCATGACGGAGCGGTATTGTAAGGACCGCTGAACGTAAGCCTCCTTATATTATACCCCTCTTTATCCATGATGAATATCTGAGGACTACCCTGGCGATCGGAGACGAACGCAATGTGCGTTCCATCAGGGGAAACGGTGGGGGTAACTTCTACAGAACGGGATGAAGTTAACCGCACGATTCTTGATTCGGAGATGCGGTAGAGATATATGTTGGAAGTACTGCTCATGGAAGAAGCGAGGGCGAACTCATCGGCATTGGGGAAGAAATCACCAGCAAGGTTTGTCCCCCTGGCGGAAAACACCTTTTTCTCCGACTGTTTTTTGAAATCGAGGAGGTATATGTTCCATTGCCTGTTTCTCTCCGCAGAGTAAATCAGTTTTGATCCATCCTTTGACCAGCGCGGACTGAGTAAAAGTGAGCCTTTTATCCCCGGTCTGTTTACGCGCTGGCCGTCCCAATCCATAATCGAGAGCTCATCATGGCCGCCTGAACGTGCAATATACGCTATCCGCGTTCTGAAGATGCCGTCTTCGTTGGTTATCTGTTTATAGATGTCATTTGCAATGGTATGAGCAAGGGGACGTGTCAGTCCGGCTTCAGCCTGGTATTCCTTTTTGAAGATCTCCTTGCCCTCGCCCACATCGTAAAGTGATACTGTTGAAACACTATTGCTGTTACTTTTCACCGTCCCTTTTACAACAACTTCAACGCCGAGCACTGACCAGTTCTTGGCATCGAAGGGTTGGGAAGGCGCCTCAACAGATGCGCTCCCATCGACGACGAGAAAGATGCCCGTAAAATCAAGATCATCTCTGATGATATCAGCGATCTCCCTGCCGGATGGCCCTGAAAATTCTGACACGGCAAGGGGAAGTTTCTTGATAGCGGGAGAGGTGATGTCAATGTATACCCTCGCATCGGCAACAGAGAAGAGGGGATGAAGCGTGAAACACAGACACAAGGCAATAAACAAGACAGTGCTTTTTATCGTGGTCGCTCTGCTCGATACAAACTTTATCATGGGTAGAACCTCACTCCGATCTCCATCTCATGGGGAGGGGATGTAACAGGACTTGCCTTGGTGATAGCTCTCAATGCCGAGCGATCGAAGAGCGGATTTCCGGAACTCTTTTCTATGCGGAGTATCTGAACAAAACCATTCTTCAACACCCGTATAGAAACAATCGCCTCGATGGTCTTGTCCTTTAATAAATCCGTAGGAAATTGCCATTGCCGGCGAATTTCCTCACCCACGAGCCTGCCGTATTCAACGTTTCCTGCAGCTTCCGTAATAGGGCCGATTTTGGCCTCCGGGTTCTCTTTCTTCACTGAGACGATCTCTCCCACTTGTAACTTCTTCTTGATATCCTCTATCTCGCTTAACTCACGCAATTTTGTTTTGAGCAAGTCATTGCCCCTTTCCATTTGCCTTAGCTCTTGAATCTTTTTTTCGACCGACTGTTTGTTCTTTTCCGTTTGCCTGAGTTCTCTGATCCTTTCTTCGAGCAACTTTTCTTCACTCCTGCCTAGTGACTTTGGAACAGACATTGCTGCGTTGCGTTCAGGCTGACTTTTCTCCGGGGTCTTGGTTGCCGGTACTTTTGCAGTCTTGTCGTGATCACCCGAGAAGGCTTCGGGACTGACAAGAGTTATCTCATAAGGCGACGGCAAGACGAAGCGGTTTGCATGCCTCAACGCCAACAGCGCTGCGCCGAAGAGGGAGATATGCAGGAGCAAGGAAAGAGCTGCTGAGCGCTGCAGTGATACAGCACTCATTTGACCTGTATTGCAGGCTCGGTTATCATGCCGAGTTTTTCCACTCCTGAATCCTTTATCTCGCCCATAACCTCAACAACGAGGCCGTAGGGCACGGATGTGTCAGCCTTCAAGAACACGTTGGGATTCAGCTTGCTTATGGACTCGAGCTTCTTCTTCATCTCCGGGATGGACACAGGACTGTCATTCATGTAAAGCGTTCCAGTTTTCTTGATGACGAGGGTTATCCTTTCCTCAGGGGGAAGGTCTTTCCCCTTTGCCTTGGGAAGATTTACGTCGATCCCCTGTTGCAGAAGCGGCGCGGTTACCATAAATATGATGAGCAGCACGAGCATGACATCCACAAGTGGTGTCACATTTATTTCGGACATGGCTGATCGGCTTTTCTCTATTCTCATCGGGTCTCCTTGGAAAAAAGCTCGAAGAGCTCTTCAGAGAAGTCTTCCATCTCTATGATCATTTTTCTGGCACGACTGAGATAATAGTTGTAAGCGACCACCGCGGGGATAGCTGCGGCGAGTCCTGCTGCAGTGGTTATCAGCGCCTCTGCAATCCCGGGTGCGACGACGGCAAGGGATGCAGAGCCGGCTGCGCCTATCCCCCTGAATGCATTCATGATCCCCCAGACGGTTCCGAAGAGGCCGATAAAAGGAGTCGTCGAACCGGTGGTTGCAAGGAAGTTGAGATATTGCTCCATTTTTGCTATTTCCAGCGCCTCATATCTCCTGAGGAGTCTCTTTATCTCTTCCCGGCTCACCACACGTCCTTCTTCGGTATATACAGACCTGAAGACGTTTGTGAGAGGGCTGACGGTAAGGTTTTTTGCCGTGTTAAAGAGCCCTCGCGTCTCGCTACCCGCCCTGAACACTCGCAAAAAAGTATCGGACTCCTTGGACGCTTTCAAGAAATACCGGTATTTATAGAAGATGATCGCCCATGAAAAAACAGAGAAGAATAACAGAAGCAGCAGAACACCTTTTACAATATAACTCGCCTGCAGAATCAATTGGATTGCCGTATCTTGCATGTGTACCTCTATCTTAGCTTTGAATAATGATATTTTAAATCAGATTAAAAAAAATTGCACGAAAAGTCAAATTGGTTTGGGTGCAACACCCTTATTCTTCTTGAAGCAACACCGATAGATTACCCTATTATCCGTCGTTTTCTGCATTAATTTTTTTTCATGAGGCGGCAACGAAGATGTGGCACCCACGTCAGCCAATTGGTCTGTTTCACATGTATAATCACGTATAATAAAGGTAAGGCATACCAGAGGGGAACGTGATGAGGCGGATAAAAGTAAAACTTCAATATGACGGCACTTTCTACCAGGGCTGGCAGGTACAGCCCTCCGGAACAACTATTCAGGGCATGCTTCAGGAAAGCATTCTCAGAATTACCGGCGAGCCAGCTACCTTTATCGGTGCGGGACGGACGGATGCCGGTGTCCACGCCGTTGCGCAGATTGCATCATTCGATTCGTCTTCCAGACTCGATAACGTGGTCATAAAAAGGGCACTGAACGCCCTGTTGCCGCCGGATGTGAGGATCATTGCTTTAGAAGACTGCAGTGGTGAGTTCCACCCGAGATACAGCGCCCTTCGCAAGCGATACTTTTACCTTATAGCGAACACGGATGATGTCCCTGTTTTTTTTGGACGGTATGTCTGGTGGGTGAGGGCACCCCTGGACGTGGAGGGCATGAAGGCCGCATCAGGTTTTCTCCGGGGCAGACATGATTTCTCTTCTTTTCGAGGAGCAGGGTGCGGCGCAAAAAGCCCTGTTCGTGAGGTCTATTCCCTTGAGACAGAGAGATTCGGAGAACTGGCGTTCCTCTCGGCGCGGTTTAGCGGCAATTTCATCAAGATTTCCCTTGAGGGCGATGGATTTTTGAGGCACATGGTCAGAAACATCGTGGGAACACTCGTAGAAGTCGGCAGGGGAAGGATACAACCCGATGCAGTGGGGAATATCCTGCTTTCACGGGACAGAAGGCGTGCTGGTCAGACAGCGCCTGCAAAAGGGCTTTTTCTTGACAGGGTCATCTACGCCCTATAGCTCCTCGGTTTCTATCTTTTCGATCTCTTCTCTTTTTTCCTGGCAGTCTCTGCAGTAAATGGCGAAAGGCAGGATTTTCAACCGCTTGATATTTATCTCTTCCCCGCAATCCTCGCATGTTCCGTAGGTGCCTTCTCGCAACTTCCGCAACGCCTCGTCTATCTTGAGGAGGACTTCCCGGTGGGTCGCAAGCCGCCTGAAGTTGATGTCCTCGGAAAGGTCGATAACCGACCAATCGCCATCGTCCAAGACTGACTCAACGATCTGCCGCGTTTCCCCCTTGATATATTTCCCAATCTCGGCCTTCGCTTCCCTTACGATCTCTTCCCTGTGGAGAATCAGCTGCCTCTTCAGCACCGTTTCTCTGTTGTTCAGGTGTGTGGGAGACTTTTGTTGGGTAACGGGTTTCGCCTTCGGTTCCTTGGCCTTCAGCGACACCTTCGGTTTTATTACCGGCTTGATCACCCTGGATTGTTTTGCCTGAGGTGCTTTTTTCGTTTTCTGCAGTGCTTTTGTCCTTTTGGGTGTTTTGGTTACTTTCGCTTTGGGCGAATCTTTCCGCTGCGGCGATGTTTTTTTCTTTACCGGAGTTGCTTTCTTTGCCATAGGTACCTCACCATGTTTTATTTCTCCTAAGCTCTCAGCGNNAAGAGACTGCTTGATTTTTGTGGAAACCATAGGAAAAAGCTTATTGCCCCTGAGACGTCGGCTCCGGACTGTTGTCCTCTTCCTTAAAGATCTCAATGACGCTTCTCACCTGAATGCCCGCCTGCTGCAGGGCCTTCTGGACGTCGAGCAGTTTTGCATCTTTCACCTTCACCATATAATTGATATTCACTGGTTAAACCTCCATGATTTCATTCTCTTTATGTTTGAGGACCTCGTCGATCTTCACGATATAGGAGTCTGTCAGTTTCTGTATTTCATCGTGCGTTTTCTTGGCGTCGTCCTCGCTCATGTGTTGTTCCTTTTCGAGTTTCTTCAGTTCCTCATTGATGTCTCGCCTGACGTTTCTTACTGCTATCTTTGCCTCTTCAGCCCTTTTTTTCACAACCTTCACGAGCTGTTTTCTTCGTTCCTCTGTGAGCGCTGGAATCATAATCCGTATCATCTTCCCGTCATTAGAAGGAGTAAGACCGAGATCGGATTTCATGATCGCCTTTTCTATTTCAGGGATGATCCGCGGTTCCCATGGTTGAATTGCTATCTGCCGAGGATCGGGGATGCTGAGACTTGCCACCTGCTGAAGCGGTGTGGGCGTCCCGTAGTAATCCACCGACATGCCATCGAGGAGGGCAAGGGAGGCCCTTCCCGTCCGTATTGAAGCGAAGTCCTTCTTGAGTGCTTCGAGAGCACCATCCATTCTTTCAACGGTTCTTCTTCTGAGATCCTTCTGCATTGTTCCCCCCTACTAAGGTACCTATCCTCTTTCCCTGAACGATTTTCTTTATATTCCCCTTTGTCCTCACGTTGAATACCATGATGGGCAGGTTGTTGTCCATACAGAGGGATATTGCTGTTGAATCCATAACCGATAGACCTTTTTTGAGGACCTCGATATAGGTAATGGTGGCGTATTTCTTGGCTGTTGGATCCTTCATGGGATCAGAGGTATATATCCCGTCAACCTTTGTCGCCTTGAGTATGACCTCGGCCCCGATCTCCATTGCCCTCAGGGCAGCAGCCGTGTCGGTGGTGAAGTAAGGGTTCCCTGTCCCCGCAGCGAAGATAACGACACGGCCCTTCTCGAGGTGCCTCATTGCCTTGCGCCTGATATAGGGTTCGGCCAGTTCCTGCATCTCTATCGCAGATTGCACTCGCGTAAGAACGCCGATCTTCTCGAGGGCGTTCTGCAACGCGAGGGCATTGATGACCGTGGCAAGCATGCCCATGTAATCAGCGGACGCCCGTTCCATCCCTTTGACGCTCGCTTCGACTCCCCTGAAAATATTCCCTCCGCCGATCACGACGGCAACTTCGACCCCCATAGAGATAATTTCCCTGATCTCGGATGCCATGTAGTGAACCGTGGTCGAATCGATGCCGTAGCTCTTTTCGCCCATAAGCGCTTCACCGCTGAGTTTCAGGAGTATCCGTTTATAGGCAAGGCCATTCATTCATGTAATAAGGGGAAATCCTCAGGATAGGGATGAAAATCCCGCATCCAGGATTATGACCGCTCTCCCACTTGGAACCTGACAAAACGCCTCACAACGATGTTTTCCCCGACCTTTGCGATCTTCTCGGTTACCAGGTCTTTTATCGTGCGCTTCTGATCGGCGTCTTTGCCAATGAATACCTGGTCGAGCAGACAGGTATCGCCGAAGAACTTCTCGAGCTTACCTTCTACAATCTTATCAACAACCTGCGCCGCTTTACCCGCAACCTGTGACCGGTAAATCGCTTTCTCATTTTCAATAACATCAGGAGGAATCTCTTCCCTCGATAAATATGACGGATTCGCTGCAGCTATGTGCATCGCGATGTCTTTCACCAGCTGTTTAAACTCATCGGTCCTGGCAACAAAATCAGTTTCGCAGTCGACCTCCACGAGGACGCCGATCCTGTCCATGTGTATATATGAGCCGATAGAACCTTCGGAAGCGCTTCTCCCTGCTTTTTTTGAGGCGGTCGCAAGGCCCTTTTGCCTGAGTACAACCAGTGCCTTCTCGGAGTCTCCATTGGCTTCGGTGAGCGCCTTCTTACATTCCATCATGCCCGCACCGGTTTTTTCCCTGAGTTCTTTAACCTTGTCAGCTGAAATTGTCGTCATCCTAAAACCTCCGATATTTTTGCCCCAAACCCTTGTGGACTCTGTTCAGAGAGGCTTCCCGCAGGGGCCTCTGCAGCCTCTTCCTGTTCGATCTTCTCCTGTATCTTCGCCTTTTCCGCTTCAAGGGAAGCGGCTTTTGCCGCAGTCTCTTTCCCTGAAAGAACAGCTTCCGCCATCTTTGCGGTTATCAGTTTGATTGCACGTATGGCGTCATCGTTGCCGGGTATTACGTAGTCCACCTCATCCGGATCGCAATTCGTATCAACAATAGCAACTATCGGTATGGAGAGCTTTTTTGCCTCTGCGATAGCGATCCTTTCCTTCTTCGGATCTACGATAAAAACAGCGCCGGGAATTCCGGGCATGTCTTTTATTCCGGTCAGATTCTTCTCCAGTTTCAGCCTCTCTTTTTCGAGGGACGCGACTTCCTTTTTGGAGAGGGCGTCGTACGTGCCGTCCTCTTTCATCCTTTGGATACCCTTGAGACGCTCGATACTTTTTTTGATGGTAGAGAAGTTAGTGAGCATCCCTCCGAGCCATCTCTGGTTCACAAAGAAGGCTTCTGACTTTTGCGCTTCCTCCTGGATAGCGTCCTGTGCTTGTTTCTTGGTGCCTACGAAGAGTATCGGATCGCCTTTCAGCGATGTTTTCTTAACGAAGTGGTATGCCTCTTCAAGCCCCCTCAATGTCTTCTGAAGGTCGATGATATAGATACCATTTCTCTCTCCGAAAATGTAGCGTTTCATCTTTGGATTCCATCTCTTTACCTGATGGCCGAAGTGAACGCCGGCCTCAAGTAATTCCTTCATTGTTGCTACCATGTTCCCTCCTTTTGGTTGTTCCTCCGCCATTTTTCCCTTCACCCTGTTACAGGGACCGCGAGGGAAAAGTACCATGGCGTGTGTTTTTACAGGGTAAAAGCTTAGCATAGGGAGAGACTTTTTTGCAAGAAGGATGAACCTTCCGACAGCGATTCCTTAACTTTAACAGGAAAGGCAAGAGAGAGAAGAAAAAAGAGGCATTTTATGAGGGAAGCAAGTT
>DMNE01000129.1:0-232 GCA_003453735.1 Nitrospiraceae bacterium
CAGGGACGTATTACGATGAATAGAATGTTGGCACACAGAAAACCGGAGCAGCGTTGGTGACAGACGACGGGATGAGTTATACGGCGTGGAGGAAGGAGGCCGGAATGGCGTACAGGGGTAAAGAATCCGACAAATGTCGGAAACCTACCAAGGGGGGTACCAAAACCGACAGATGCCGGAAATGTTACCCTACCCAGGGAGGGGATATCAAAAGGGCCATTTGGCCCTTTTG
>DMNE01000129.1:244-11075 GCA_003453735.1 Nitrospiraceae bacterium
CACTTTTGGCCCATGCTCATTTTTGAAGATTTCCGGAAAAGGTCGCGTTTGAAAAGCGAGACAAATTGTGAGAAGTACGAATTGATAATTTTCATATTAAAATCGAGAAGGCAAGCTTTTCTTTTCTTCTTAAATCTGTTCACTATTTTNNTGTATACTTAAAACATCATTACAAATGCAGGAATATTTTATTTATGATTAAAAAGTATATCAAGCGGCCATATTACATAGACCGGATATTGCCCTTCATGAATAAGGACATCATCAAAGTCCTTGTCGGGCAGCGGAGAGTCGGCAAGAGTTATCTATTGTTCCAGATAATGGATGAGCTGGCGAGGCGTGGCACGAAAAAGGATGCGATCCTCTATATCAACAAGGAGTTGCATGAATTCGAGTCGATCAGGGATTATCACGACCTGCTGAGTCATGTAAAGAAGAGGACAAAAAAGCAAAAAATAACAGCTCTTTTGATTGACGAAATTCAGGACATATCTCAGTTTGAAAAAGCGCTGAGGGATCTTCAGGCAAGCGGCAGATATGATATTTACTGCAGTGGAAGCAACGCCGATCTACTCTCAGGTAAACTTGCCACAAATCTGTCCGGCAGATACGTGGAAATAGATGTATACAGCCTCTCCTACCCGGAGTTTCTTATATTCCATAATCTTGACAATAGCGAAGACTCTTTTCTGAAATACATGAAATACGGTGGGCTTCCCTATCTGGTCAATCTCGATCTGAATGATATGGTTGTCTACGACTATCTGAGGAGTATCAGCAATACAATACTCTTTAAAGATGTGGTTGCACGGTACAACATCCGGAGCATAGTATTTCTTGAGAGGCTTGTGGAGTATATAGCCGACAACACTGGGAGCCTGGTTTCCGCAAAAAAGATCAGCGATTTTCTGAAGTCGCAGAAGACCAACATTTCACCCAACATCGTCCTGAACTATCTTTCCTTTCTGTGCAATGCCTTTCTTATCTTAAAGGTGCGCCGTTCCGAGATAGGCGGCAAACGCATTTTTGAGATCAAGGAAAAATATTATTTTGAGGATAGCGGGCTGAGGCATGCCCTTGTCGGCTACAAGCCGTCGGACATCAATAAAATGCTTGAGAATATTGTATATATGCACCTTCGTGCATCGGGTTATAACGTCACGGTCGGACAGTTGGGCTCAAAGGAGATCGATTTCGTCTGCGAAAAACGAGAGGAGAGGCTCTATGTGCAGGTAGCATACCTTATCCCCGATGAAAAGGCGCACGCAAGAGAATTTGGAAATCTGCTTCAGATCCGGGATAATTACCCGAAATTCGTAATCTCCATGGACAAAATGATCGAAGGCGGCGAAAAAGGGATCACGCACATGCATATCACGCAATTTTTGAAAAAGCTTTTATAGATGGTCGAGGTTTACAAAAGGAGAGAAAAAGGAGATACATTTAAAAGACATTTAACCGGTGAAATTTTACATTAAGAGTTACTGCGGAATCCGCAAACCATTAACGAATACAACCTGGAATTTAAGCACGCTTTCTTGCCCTTCGAGCCTTTATGATATCTCTCAAAGGTATAATTNNTGATGCCATGAATGATCTTTACAGGAATGAGCTGCGTCCCTTTATGAATTTGTTTATGCCTTCAATGAAATTACTCAGAAAAGAGCGTATCGTTGCAAAGTGAAAAGGGGCTGTGATAAGCCTCGGACACCCTTTGAACGTGATATTGCTTAATCTTATTCAACCCTATCAAAATCCTTGCTAATTACCGGACATCTGGAATGGAGAAGGTCATCGAGCTTTCTGATCTGAACCGATAATTGTCGTGGGGCAATCTTTACCACATTACCCGCTAAGTCTTTTCCCATCCAAAGAGGTTCACGAGAGCGCACGTCAGCATTGATGCAAAATTTGTANNTATAGACATTGCCTGGTCGGTTATGCGGTATGTCACATTGCACCCTAATGAACCTGCAATCGTTGTACGTCTGCCACTTCGGGCCACACAATGGCCCGATCAGACCAAGGGTCCTGGATGCTGCCTGATCGTGGTTCCCATTTATGTTGAAAGGGATTATCTTTACCTTATCGTCGTGAAGTGACATCACTCGTTTCAAGCGATCAAGTTCAGATAACATGGTTCTAAAAAGATCGTCTCTGACAATAATGATGAATTCGTGCTTGCGTTCACCCCGTACCACATCGGGGATGTCCAAAAAAGTCGGATACAGGGTGAAAGGAAGGTGCAAAAAAATGTTGTCTGATCTCTCCGGGGCATTCAGGTCCGACAGCGTTGCCAAGGCCCACTCCCGGGAAATTGCTCTTTGCGCGGCATCCGTGTCGATCGCCAATAGCGGAACCCCCATCGACTGGACCGCAAGGCATTTAAGTAGCTCGAACTTATGCCTATGTTCGATCTCAACTATGGCTCGTAGAACAGGTTCTTCTGTGGTCCCGGGGCTTTTCATTGTGGGAAAGTGCTTTCCCAGTAGTGCAACATCGGCGCGAAAATTAAGGCCACACGGGGTGACTATTGGGAATTCGGTCCTGACCTCTGTAATCCCGCTCAGCAGATTCCCTCTCAGAGGAAATGAGGAAACAGACTGGTCAAACAACTGCCACGGCAGGGGAGTACCACTTCTGACATGCTGATCTAAAACACTGGCAATCAGGTTCTTGGCGTCTGAATGCACCTGAGACTCTCCGTCCGATATTTGCCGACGGGCGATGTCTTCTTCCAGCTTTTGTCGGACCGACTTTATATTGGGGAGATGTCTGAAGTGAGCTGATATGTGAATTGTCCCCTGCCTGAGGCATGCAGAGACGTAACCCGTTTCAAGCTGATGTCCGTCGAAAAAAGGACTTATCTCCCTGGCCTCTTGAGCGTTCCTTAGATCGCAGGCCTTTACCTCTATCATCCTTCCTCCACGGAAGGCGAATGCTTTGTTCATGTCATATCCTTTCAGTTGATATGTGCATAAGTTTCTTATAGTCTCAGCTTCCAGAGCTTGAGGGCCTACAGTCATTCAAAACTGTTTGATTCGTTTCCCACTACCGGGGATCAGACGCTGCGCGTCACATCCACTCGACCTATAAGAGATATTAATTAGCGACTAGTCCAACGAGTGGCGACGCTTGGGAGAGCGGAAAATAATATCTATTAAAGATTGGAGTTAATGTGAACTTACTGATAGTTATGGTTGTTTATGGCGATGGAAAAGAAAGAAAGCAAAATCATTTGTCGGCTGTTATACAACAATATGACCGTGATTCAGATTTATTCCACAATGTTGGATTCAATCTTAGGGAGATAGTGTAAAATTGCATGATGAATTAATATGGCCTGCTGAAACCGAAAGCAATATCTCGAAACAGGCTTTCAACAATTTTTTCTTTACTTGGACCGACGTGCGAGACGTAAAATAGCTTATATAAAAGATGCGGCTGGAGGTGTCGAGAAACTATCTAATAACGTGTTCGATCCAATAAAATAAAGGATGAAGAAGAGACTTCGCAAGAAAAAACATTATCGCGAATTCACAGAATGGGGAAGGCAACTCGTCATCACCAGAAATCGAAAGGAAGGTTTCGACGAATTCCTTGACGCTTTCAGCGAGGAAGCCATCGAGGCAAATAGGTGCTACTGCGGCGGAGGCGGAAAGGAAGACAAGCTGGACGTGATAGTGGAGCTTGGGCGCCGCTCGGACGATCCATCTGCCAGAATGAATAGGATCACGGCATGGCTCGATACTCGACCTGATGTCCAGAACTGGAGGATGGGAGACGAGTTCAACATCTGGCACGGAAACTTCCAGGATATCGAGGATAAGATCAAGCAAATGGGTCCACCGGATGGCCGATAAATCCGGCGCTAGGTGAGCCGCATTGTTCATTTCTTCTCATAATCACTATTTCTTGCGTTCACCCCGTACCACATCTTGCAGTGAGAAACAGGTTATATCTGACTTTGTCTGTCTTGTGGCCAGGCCCATATTTGTTCAGTTGAAATAGGGATAGACATTTATAGGAGTTATGCTTCCTCCCATAATCATCGTCTTGCCTCCCGATACGGTTCCGAGGACTTGGCTGTAAGCACTATAACTATTACTTGGTGAACAAGAACGAAGGAGATATTCTCCAGGCACTGCGAAGGTCATTATTCCGATAGAATTATTCTATTAGAATAACCAAATCGTTGCACCTGAAGACCGCATTGCGGACTTCTGGTGATTGTGTTGAATACGGTTACAAACATCGATTCGTAGCCGGTTCACGGGTGCACTCCCTTCTTCATCAAATATATACGCCGTATATTTTCTGATGAGTGTATAGTATAGGCGCCAACAAACAGAAGTGTCGGCCGGTGAACTAATGATTACCGAAGAAAACATAGCGAATAAGATCTATTTGCGTTTGGAGAAAACAGTATCTGGAAATGAGTTCTAAAAGAGTAGTTGGTTGAATCAGGTTGAAATGAGTTAGAATGCAAAAACTTCTTGCATTAAATGCCATTTGGCACTAAAATAAAGTCAAAAGACATATATAGTGACGTGACCAACAAGAAAGGAGTAAATATATGAGCACCGCATTGACTGCTGAAAATGAAGAAATAAAGAAGAAGATTATCGGAACACTGGGATTGAAGGATTCGGATATGAAGCCACGCGAGCGAGATAAGGGGATGTTGACCTTTGATGCAGTCATTCGCAAAGGAATCCCATATGCCAAGGTTCGTCTCGTGAAGACGGCCCTAAATCTGACGGACGCTGATCTTGCGGAATACTTGGGCATAAGCCTTAGGACATTACAGAGGAAACGGGATTCTCATGAAAAACTCTCGATACCGGAAGGTGACAGGCTTTTCCGCATTGCGAGGATATTTGCTCTTGCCGTTTCAGTCCTTGAGAATGAAGAAATGGCACGAAAATGGCTACAGAGAGCGCAGAGAGGCCTTGGAGGAAGAGTGCCTATTCAAGTTATCCAAACAGAAGCGGGGGCGCAACAAGTCGAGGACTTGCTTGAGAAAATAGAATTCGGGGTCCTCGTTTAAGTGTTTTGTTGGCGTATTGCCAAGAAGAGACGTGCATCTTCGGCTTTTGACGGAGAAGGCTCTAAGAGAAGGGGCGGACGCTGGACTCCAAAGGGATTCCCCGCAGTTTATACGGCTCAGACCGAATCATTAGCTGCGCTTGAACAGTTTGTCCAACTCGGCGATGAAGGACAGAATATCCAATTCGTCTGTTTTAAAGTGGAAATTCCGGAAGAGGTGAGAATTGAAGAGATTAATATTGGCTCGCTGCCAGCGAATTGGAGAGATACGCCGGCGCCGGACTCGCTAAAGTCATACGGAGCCGATTGGCTGACGCGAGGAGAAAGCGCCGTTCTCAAAGTCCCTTCCGCCTTAATATCTTCTGAATGCAATTATATCCTGAGTCCCCTCCATCCTGATTTTCGAAAACTAATAATCGGTTCCCCAGAGGAGTTCTGTTACGATCCTCGTATGTGGAAAGAAGAAACACTGTGAATACAAAAACCTATGACAACAAATGTCGTCCAAGAGCGGAACTGCTGCAACGTCCTTCGACGAAGGGATGAATTATGTGGCATGGAGGAAAGAGACTGGGATAGGAGCCAGGGGGTACCAAATCCAGCATTTGCTGGATTTGGTGCCCTCCCTACCCACGTAGGGTAATAACTAACAAATCCAGCAAATGCTGGAAATGTTATACCCGATCTAGGAGCGGGACTGACGACTCGTTACGAGGCGCTATAGGATGTTCTTCCGTTTGGAAACCAATGCTCCCCTTGAAATTTCTGGGGTGTCAGGTACAGGCGCGATGAGGCGGTCATCGAAAAGAACCGCCACCGAGTCTGAGTGAATACCTTTTTTGTACTATCACCCGATAACAACAAGAGGAGTGAGGTTGANNCGTAGATTTCAACTGCTATTCATTGTATATTATGCGCTATGAGTTACCGTCACAGTTTCGGACAGTACCTTGTAGAAAAGGGTTTGATAACAACTGATGCCGTAATCAGCGCAAGGCTGCTGCAAATTAGCAATAACCGGATGTTCGGGCAGCGGGCTAAAGACAAGGGGTGGCTCACCGACGATATATCCCGCGCATATTGATATTACATGAAGAGACACATGAAAAGTTTCGAGAGATCGCAATAAGAGAGAAGTATTTGACGAAGGAACAAGTAGATCAGTTACCTTTTTAACAGGGCTGAGGAGTTCTCGAAATAATTTCATGTGATGATGAAGAGCACTTCCCTCGGCACAGCTTCATTTTCTCTGCGCCCAGTTTTGATGAGTTGCGCCATGATGTCGGAAAGTCCGACCCCAACGTCAGTCATTTTTTTCTTCGTACAGGGTTAGATATGCCGACTCGCCCTTGATGCTGACCACTTTGGTACCTCTAAAACCTCTCTCCCTGAAATCTTTCTGCAATGCGAAATAGACAAGTTCCGGGTGATAAATGTAAGTCTTCCTACACTCTTCCCGGAGTCTGTTGATGCGCGGTTCGGATGTGCAAAAAATCAACGTGAAAACGTCGGTTCGGGACGGCTTTCGTAACCGGTTAACCATTTTATGTGATATAATTGTGCCCATATCGATTTCGATGTTCATAATTGTCTTGTGACCATCCTTGAAGGTAAGTTCCAGATACAAGTCGGGGATAAGATCACGAGACCCCTTTTTGCGCCGCTGCTTTAAGACCGCTGAGTCTTCAAATTTCACTTCATAGAGACCTTGCAACGACTCCAAGGCCAGTGCATACAGAGTTTGCGTGACTGCAAGCTCATGCAGGGCCATGAGGTCTTCCGGTAGACCATAGCGGATTTGTTCCACCGGGCGTCCCAGACAAGTAATAACTGATACCGACTTCTTCGTCAACGAATAAAGCGTTATATGACCGTGTTTATTTATGCGCGAGTATTTTCTGCTGGTAATGTAGTCTCCTGCCCTGAGGATTGACAAACGTTTTTCGATCGCATACTTGGTTATTTTGATCCCAAACGCATCATTGAGAAATGACATTATCATTCCCAGGGTCGAGACGCCGAGGGATATGACTCTAAACAACTTTATATCTCTTGCAGTTATCTCAGCCATATAAAGATATTATCGGGAGCTCACTCATCGCTATGAGGGAACGGCATTTTGTTATCGGGATGAAGGGGTATGAGCAGGAGATACCTGTTGGTCAGGGGAAATAAAAGGGGAATTGGGGTGTCGAGGTATCGCTATTAAAGTTCGATACAAGGAAAGAAACATGTCTTGGTAAGGCGTCATTCGACAAAAAAAAAGAAAGACTCAGGAATAAAGACAGACAGCATACCTGAAAATAATATATGAAGAAGGGATAACGTTGGTTGCCAAAACGATGACCTGGGACTGTGAATTTGTTTCGTTAAGTGCAAAAAAACATTTTGGAAAATCTGGAATGAGGCTTTAGACGGCAACCATGCTTTGCTTTTGTCTGGGGAAGGAGAATGGTATATAGTCAGGACTTGACGTCGGCCTGTAACACGTGAATTATAAAGGACTTTTTCGTTTTTGAACCGATAATGCCCCTTACGTGTATTCTGAGGGGTAACCTGAGGGTCAAAATTACGTGTCCGACATGATGTCGGGCGCAAAAATGGGGCTTGAGATACCACGTCGCCATGTCGTTTTCAGTAGAACTCCCGCCCTGTAATTTGTACATGAAATCAGATCAGATCTGATCGGCTCTGGATAAGAATTGTCAACATCACTCCGACAAGCCCATTTCCAGGCCGTTCTTAATATCTATATGAAGAATGAATAATCGAAAGGAGGATGCAAGATGGGAAAGGTAATGAGCAGCCTGTTTTCATCTAAGAAGGGTGATGCAGCTTTACAGAAAATTCTCGAGTATGACGGGAGGGACATCCAACAACGTGAAAAAACACAAGTACTATCCGAGGATCGCGCAAAAGTGTTTGTCCCTGTTGATCAGATAGTGCCCAACCCATTTCAGCCCAGGCACCTCTTCGTGGAGGATAAGCTTAAGACACTTGCTGAATCTATCAGAGTCAGAGGCATGCTGCAGCCGGTTCTGGTCAGGCGGGTTTCCGCTTCTCCCCTAAAATACGAGGTCATTGCGGGAGAAAGACGGCTTCGAGCTGCGAGAATTGCCGGGTTATCATCTATACCGGTGATTGTGAAGGATGCTGCATCAGACATTGAAATGCGGATTGTCGCTTTGTCGGAGAATTTGCAGCGGGAAGATTTGACTGTCGTAGAGAAAACAAAGGCGATAGGGCAGCTATTTAATGATCTGGAAAGTATTGAAAAGATTGCAGCCGAACTGGGACTGTGCCAGAGAATTGTGGAGAGGTACATGAAGATCTACAGGGTAATCTATGCTTCTCCGGCGCTGTCCTCCGTCTTTGAGCGTCAGGCGGACTTCATAGATTTCAAGACTGCCGAAACTATGGCTTCTATTTTTGAAAACATCGAGAACGCGACCGATTCACGCGAAAAGTTCTTCGAGCTGGTCAACGCTGAAGGAATAAAGAGTGCAATCAAATATTTTATGCATCTCGTCGAAAGCAAGACTCCCCGCAAAATGAACAGTTCCTTCAATATCGCTGTCCGAAAAGACGAACTTATATTTACCGTGCGGCATGATAGAAGCAAGGAAATCACTCCAGAGGGCAAGCGCGAGATCCTCGGTGGGCTTGAACAATTCTTCGGAAGGATTCGGAAAGACGAAAAATAATATCTATCAAGGATTCTTATTATCAATTTGATGATAGACATAGGAAGGGTGCTGACCTCATGACAATAATAACGATAAAAGAGCTTTCCGAATTCTTAAAAGTAGCACCGAAAACGCTTTATCAGTGGGCCGAGCAGAAACAGATTCCTTGCCTCAAGTTGAATGGCACTCTCCGGTTCGATATGGACGAGATTAGAATATGGCTGGATTCTTGTAAAAGGTCTACCGCTTTAGGCTATAATCCTTTATCCAGGTTGGAGGCTCGGAAAGGAGGTAAGAAAAGTTGAGCCTCTACAAAAGGAAGAATAGCAAGATCTGGTGGATGGACCTCAGGATCAATGGCGTACGGCAAAGAGTTTCCACAGGGACTGCAAATACAAGACTAGCGGAAACCATACACGGCAAGAATCTAACAGACATCCAGGAAGGCAGATGGTTCGAAAATCAGAAGGCAAAGACCATTACATTTTCAGAGATGACAGATAAGTACACTCAGAATTACCAGAGATCGAGAGATAAAACATCTCTCAAAAGACTTCTTCCGGTTTTTGGTCAGATGACCCTCGCAGAGATCACGACGGAAATGGTTTCAGACTACAGACATGAACGACTCAAGACTGTTAAGCCTGCGACCGTCTACCAGGAACTAAGCCTAATGAGGCGTATGTTTAATGTTGCCAGAAGGGAATGGAAATGGACAAAAGAAAATCCTATAGCGGACTTGTCCTTTTCTGTCGGTAACAAGAATGCCCGTGACAGGTGGCTTACCCTTGAAGAAGAGAAAGAGTTGATAATAAAAGCCACAAATCCTGTATGGTTACGGCCGTTGCTTATTACAGCTCTTCACACGGGAATGAGACGCGGGGAAATATTAAATCTCAAACGGCAGGACGTAGACTTTTCGAGAAAGATCCTGACTGTCCACAAATCAAAGAACGGAGAAAAAAGGGCGATTCCTTTATCTCAGACTCTGTATAGCACCTTAAAGGACATCAAGGTCATGAATATTTCGGGCAGGCTTTTTCCTGTGTCAGTGCGGAGCCTTAGGGCAGCATTTGATATGACCCTTGAGAAAACTGGCGTGAAGGATTTTCACTTCCATGACCTCAGACATACCTTTGCAACGAGGCTTGTCCAAAAAGGTGTGGACCTTTATAAGGTCAAGGAATTGCTGGGTCATAAGAGCATATCCGTAACAATGAGGTATGCTCATCATTATCCGGAAAGTCTCAGATCAAGTGTAGAGGTCCTGGACCTGTGTCACACTTTGGTCACACTATAGGCTGGGAGCATTTGACCGTGGATGCAAAATTCCTTTAAAATCAATGGTTGCCGGTGTGGTGGAATTGGCAGACGCGCCGGACTCAAAATTCAATAAGTTAACTTTCTGTAAAAGAGCTTCTAACCTGGATTTAAGACTAACTCAGCAATAATAAAGATTTTTTATCATTCTTAATTTTCTTCCACTTGTCTCATCTTCGGAAGGTTGAGCCATCTTCTGTCACATTTTGGTCACACTTTGGTCACAGTGACAAGATCTTTTTTTATTCTTCGCTGATCGGTTATCGCCATATTAACATGAAAAGAAAGGCACCCTCTTCAGGGATGCCCCTCACCATAATATTTGATCTTATTTCTTTCCGAGGATAGCGTCTTTCGCAGCCTTTGCGACTCGGAACTTGACAACCTTCTTGGCGGGTATCTTGATCGCTTCGCCAGTCTGAGGGTTCCTCCCCATACGTGCCTTGCGCTGGACGAGGACAATCTTTCCAACGCCAGGAAGAGTGAAGGTATTCTTCGCCTCCTTGTATGCAAGGTTTGCGATTTCATCAAGGATAGTCGTCGCCTGTACCTTCTTGANNAGGGATCGACAAGTGCTTGAAAATACTATATAAGACCTTATTAATTAATGATTTTTTCGCACAACATGAGACATCTGAAATATCTATAAATATATCGATTTAGACATAGTTTTATCACGTTTTTCTTTCTCCCTAAAGTCCGCACATGCAATTACTCCGCATGGGACGCTCAGTACGACCCGAAATGATTGATCCGCCCGTGAGGGGTACATATGG
>DMNE01000477.1 GCA_003453735.1 Nitrospiraceae bacterium
CTGATCCTAGCGTATGGTGCCTCGAGTAAATCGATTGACGACATGGTATGGGCCTTTATTCTTGCCGTGTCTGTTTTTGCGACAATTGCATTTTTCATAGGGGGAACGGGCAGGTTCGAATTTATCGAATCGTATGACCCGAATGAAAACGCACTACTGTTTGTCATGTGCCTTCCGCTTGCATTTTGGAAGACCGTAGAACTGAGGGGGTGGAAAAAGATGCTCACGGCAGTTCTGTGCGTACTCCTGGTGATAGGGGTCATTTTTACCGGATCCAGAGGAGGCTTTTTNNTTATTGTACAGTATTCTCGTGGGAAACGTGTTCGCTTGCTTCCCTTGTTATTAATTCCATCTGTCATATTCGGGATAATTTATTTTTATGGGGGTGAAGAATACACGGAACGTATCTCAACGATTTTCGATACAGAAAACAACTATAATTACACCTCATCAACTGGTCGGTTAAACGTATGGAAGCAGGGCGTTGATATGATGATTCATAATCCCCTGCTTGGTGTTGGAGCGCAGCAGTTTGAAACCGCCAATGGAAGAATTTATAAGATTAAGACAGGCGGTAAGTGGTCGGCCGCTCATAATATTTTGGTTCAGGTAGGGGCCGAACTTGGATTCCCCGGTCTCATGGCGTATTGCTTCATAATTGTCATCACTGTTATGAAATTGCGAAAAGCGGCTTCTGCAAAAACTGATCCAACCGGGAAATTTAGTCCCACCATGATGACCTCGTATTCATTGATCGGTTCTTGGATAGGCTTCATCGTATGCGGTTCGTTCCTTTCGGTAGCTTATTCAAACGTTTTCTTCTTACTTTTTAGTTTGTCGTGTGCATTCCTTAATTTTGTCGCGGCCTATTCGCAGGAAGAAAAAGCGGGGGATAAGGTGGTAAAGGACGAAAATGTGAAGCCCGTGATCGTCAGCAGGCAGCCTCGCCGTTGGCGGCAGGATCTCCGAAGGTATGGTAAGCGTTTATGATTAACATAATTGTGTTACTCCTGAGCCTCCTGATTGCATATACGCTTACAAGCGTCCTGTATCATCTTGCATTGGCGTTGGCGTATTTTATAGTAAAAGAGCCAGAGCGAAAGGCTTCTCCGGCGCTCAACAGATTTGCTATCATCATCCCCGCCCACAATGAGGAAATGCTCATCGATAAGCTCTGCCGGAACATCCTGACAGTGAACTATCCGGCCAGCATGCGGGAGATATTCATTATAGCCGACAACTGCACGGACAGAACGACGGATATCTGCAGCAAACACCCGGTGACGGTGATGAGCCGGTTGGATAGGGAAAACACGGGAAAAGGCCATGCGCTCAAATGGGCCTTAGAGAACATCGGTCTGGAGAAGTTTAACGCGGTTTTGGTGATAGATGCGGACACAGAAGTCGACCCGGAGATACTGCAAGAACTCAACGTAATGATCGCCAACGGGTCTCAGGCCATACAATGTTATGAGACCATGTCGAATCGAAGTGAGAGCTGGTTCACACAGCTTATTTTTGTTTCGCGAACCATCAACAATCTCCTCTATCATTATGCGAAATATAAAATCGGCCTTTCTTCCTATTTAATGGGGGTCGGCATGTGCTTTAGAACCAGCCTCCTACGGGAAATACCCTGGACGGCATATACCTTATCTGAAGATTGGGAGTACACAGCTCGGTTGGTGGAGCAGGGCATAAAAATCGACTTTGCCGTGCGGGCAAAGGTGTTCCCTCAGGAGTCTAAGACTCTACGGCAGGCCACAAACCAGCGGTTACGGTGGTCAAAGGGAAGGTTCCATGTCGTAAAAAACCTTGGGGTGAACCTGTTCATCAAGGGTTTGCGTACAAAGAACTGGCTCATGACGGACGCGTCCCTGTCCTTGTTATTCCCCAACTGGTCGCTGCAGATAAACCTGATTATAGTGGCACTTGTCACAAGCCTCTTACTCCCTCCTTCTGATTTCAAATCATCGGCGGCTGATCTAGGCCTTGGCATGCTTGGCGCACAGTGCATTGTTCTTATCATCGGAATAGCTCTGGCTGGTGATTTTTGGCCGGTATTGAAGGCAATCCTGATAGCTCCTCTTTTTCTCATCTGGAAATTTCTGATTGATTTTGTGAGTTTGACGGGCATCTATCGCGGCAAAAAGTGGATACGAACTGAACGGCATATCCCCGACGAGCATCCCAAAAAAATATAGCGTGTACTCCATTGTAGGGTAAGTTTTTTGTCATGGACTTTAAGTCAATAAAAACGATATCGCAGTTCTTGAAACCGGCGGCAAAGGTTCTTAACGGGGGAATGGCGCAGCCANNCCATATTAATGTACCACGGGATTGATACGCAGGCTATCTTTAATTGCGTTGCTGCAAGCCATTTTAGAGAGCAACTCTCTTGGTTAAAAGAGCACTATTCGATTGTACCCCTCTCTGTTCTGGTAGATGCCATTCAATTCCCAAGCCCAGCGAACAAGATGTCAAACCTCGCATCTATAACTTTCGATGACTGTTATGTAAATTTTGCGGAATTGGCGTTGCCGATCCTTCAAGAATATAAAATGCATGCTACGACTTTTCTCCCAACTGGAAAAGTCGGATATTACAATGACTGGGACGAGGGCATGAGCGGATTTCATAAAATGGGGATCATGTCATATGACATGTTGCGCCAATTACCGGAGCAAGCTGTAGAAGTTGGATCCCATGGGATCGCCCACGTCCCTCTTGACCGACTGTCCCATGACGAAATTGAAAAAGAGATCGTTCAATCGCGAGCTGAAATTGAGCAGAACATCGGAAGGCCTGTTCGATTTTTCGCATTTCCCTTCGGGGTTTACCCGTTCAAGTACAGACTTAGGCTGCGTGAAGGGGAAAACGATTCTTTAGGCGGCTATAGGGCTGCCTGCACTACGTGGTGGGGCAGGTATAATACGATAAAAGATATTCATGTGCTGCGAAGAGTTACAATTTGTGATTTTGACACGCTAGATGATTTTAAGGATAAGTTATATGGCTACTATGACTGGCTGGTAATGAAAGAAAGTGTCGGCAGATACTATAAAGTGATGAGAGCCACGTTCTAGCGCTGTTGAATACCCACGAAAAGCCATGCTCATACGTTTTAAATTTCCTGCAGCGTCATGAGAGTATCACAAAGAGATCATATGTTAGACTCGTGCTTGGATTATTATGAACTATGATAATCACCCTTGCCGTTGCCTCGGGTCTCCTGCTCACCTCTTTACGGCGATTTAACGTAGCATCCTATGACAGGTCCATGAGATATCGTATTAATAGGGTATGCAGAGTAATAACCATGAAAGAAAGAGAGAAATGAATATGAAAATAGGTATTGTAGGGTGTGGCCTGAATTCTGACTACCACATTAACTTTGCAAGGTCATATCCCGGCGCTGATATAGCGGGCATCGTCGACAGAGATGAAAAGAAGGCGAAGGAGTGTGCCCAGAAATACAACATTCAGGGTGTATTTGCGAGCATCAAGGAACTGGTTGAGCATGCACGACCGGACGTTATTCACATCGTAACCCCTCCTGCAACACATCGTGCCTTGGCTGAGGAGGCCATTGCGCTGAAATGCCATGTCCTGGTTGAAAAACCCCTAGCGCTCAATCTGCGGGAGGCCCAAGAGCTGTATGACCTTGCGGACCGGCACGGCGTCAAGCTGTGTACCATGCACAACCATTTCTTCGACCCCTGCATGGCAGGCGTCCATAAACTTGTCAAACAAGGGGACCTCGGCAAGATCATTAATGTCGAGAGCTATTACGGTCTCAATACGCAGATCCCCGCTTTCAGGGAATATCCCGTGCCGAATGTCCTGCCCTGGTTGTACACGTTGCCCGGCGGTGTCTACCATGATTTCATGGCCCACCCGCTGTATGTTATGCTCGATTACACGGGGAAGCCAGTTGAGATCAAAGTAATGCACAGAACGTGCGGTACGCTCCCACACGGGATTCCTGACGAGCTCAGGATCCTTATCAATGGCGAAAAAGCCTTTGGGACACTCACGTTCTCCTTTGCTGCAAAGCCCCACCTTCACTTCGTCAGGATCTACGGCACCGGCATGATGGCTGAGGTGGACTTTAATACGATGACAAACGTCATCCATCCGGTGAGCTCACTTCCCAAGGCCGCTCAGAAAGCAACCTACAACCTTGCCGAGAGCTGGCAACTTTTCAGAT
This sequence comes from Nitrospiraceae bacterium, assembly GCA_003453735.1. Lineage (GTDB taxonomy): Bacteria > Nitrospirota > Thermodesulfovibrionia > Thermodesulfovibrionales > UBA9159 > UBA9159. The sequence goes on from DMNE01000477.1 coordinate 4,211, forward strand.
CAACGTCCGCCAATGTTCTTAATTTCGTACGAGGGAAACTGAAGCCCTATCAGGGAATGAAGGTCCTTATCCACCGCTTTTACGATTTTGTCCAGGGCAAAGGGGAAATTCCAGTAACGCGGGAGCAGGCACTCCTTGTCATGGAGACGATGGATGAAATCTGGAAACAAGTGCCACCGAAGCCGCTGAGCTTCGCTCCGATCATACCCGCTTCAGCGCATCCGGTAAAGCAGAAAGAAAAGGTCCTGGTAACGGGTGGCACGGGCTTTCTCGGGNNTTGCGGAAGGCTATCCTGTGCGGGTCCTGGCGAGGAAACTGTCCAAGATCGAGCACCTGAAAGCCATGAACGTCGAGATATTCTTCGGCGATGTGGGCGACCGTGAATCTTTGACGACGGCGTTTCAGGGTATTGATCTTGTTCTACATGCGGCTGCCGATACCGCGGGCAATGCAAAGGCCGGCGAATTAAGCACTATTCAGGGGACGAGAAACGTCATCGATCTCTGCCGCAGCTTCAACGTCAAGAAGCTGATTTATATAAGCTCTTGCAGCGTCTACGGCGTTGCCGATTACAAGGAGGGGGATGTTGTAAGCGAAGGGTCTTCCCTGGAGCGATTCCCCGAGTTAAGGGGACACTACTCCCTCGCCAAGCTGAAGGCGGAGCAGCTCATTACCGAATCTATTATTCAAGACCGGTTGCCCATTGTCTGCCTCAGGCCGGGAACATATTTTGGTCCAGGCGGCGATATCTTCACGCCCATGATGGGATTTGCCGCGGGGCGAAAGCTGTTCGTCATAATTGGAAAGGGTGATTTCATNNAGAGCAACGGGAAAATCTATAATGTCGTTGACAGCGATTCTCCCACGAAGAAGCGGTATGTCGAGTCTTTCCTGAAAAAACTTTACCCCAACGCAAAATATTTCTACCTACCGTACACGCTGTTTTACGGCATCGTCTACCTGCAGGAGATTACGCTCGGGATGTTGAAGAGGAGTCCTTTTTTAACACGATACCGCGTCGTGTCATCACAGAAAAAAATATCCTATGATGCAACCAGGATCCAAAAAGAGCTAAAGTGGACACCACCTGTTACCATGCAGGACACGTACGAAAAGGTCATTCACTATGAACGCAGTAAGGCTGCGATATAATGATAACGAGAATTGAGGCGATTTATGTGCGGGATCTTCGGAGTAGCTTCTGAAAACATAAAGGGTTTTCCCGTGAAGCAGGCAACGGATACGCTCATTCACCGGGGGCCCGATGAAAGCGGGACATACAGCGACGACCATGTCGGATTGGGGCACCGTCGCCTCAGCATCATCGACCTGTCCACAGGTCAGCAGCCGATGTTCAACGAAGATCGTTCCCAGTGTATCATTTTCAACGGTGAAATATATAATTTCTCGGAGCTCAGGGACGAGTTACTGAACAAGGGCCACACATTCGCAACTAAGAGCGATACTGAGACGATCCTCCATGCCTATGAGGAATGGGGCGAAC
>DMNE01000372.1 GCA_003453735.1 Nitrospiraceae bacterium
CTAATGCTATTATAGTACGTTATGGACAAAGAACAACCTTAACTCGCTGTGCTATTGCCCTCTAAATGGGTGCGTCTGGAACTACACCTTAGTCATGGTTACGAAATAGCACCGGAAGGTCATTACTGAAGGGAAACGCTACAGAGNNCCTGCCTAGGATGGAGAATGCGGCGCCTCTGAGTGTTCAAATTTCCATCAACAATAAGTTATCATTTATTCTTTAAGAGGAGGCTTATGATCGGTTTTATTGGTGGCGGGAACATGGCGGAGGCACTCATAAAGGGGATGACGTCCCACGGCATGAAGGACATAATTGTTGCAGAGCCGAGGATTGATCGGACAAAATACTTAGAGCGGTCCTATGGAGTAAAGACAACTCACTCAAACAAAGAAGTTGCTTCTTCAAGCAGTATCATCATCCTTGCGGTAAAGCCGCAAGCCATGGCCGCAGTTCTTGACGATATTGCGGACACTGTCACTGATGAAAAGACCATCGTCTCGATCGCTGCAGGGATAACCCTTTCGTATCTCCAGTCAACATTAAAGACAAAAAGGCTCCTGCGGGTCATGCCGAATACCCCTGCCATGATTCAGGAGGGCATGACGGTCATGACATTATGCGACTGTTTCTCTGATAAGGATATGGCAATGGTAAGAGAGATATTCATGTCTGTAGGCAAGGTGCTTACTTTGCCGGAGAAATACATGAACGCTGTCACCGCGTTGTCCGGGAGTGGCCCAGCCTTTTTTGCACTGTTTGTGGAGGCGTTCATAAAAGCTGGGGTTGCCATGGGGCTGAGCGGGGAAAACGCCTCGGAACTGGTGATACAGACGCTTATTGGTACTGCAAAATTCCTCGAAACTGGCATGTCCCCGGAAAAACTCAGGGAAATGGTGACATCGCCCGGTGGTACAACCGCAGCAGGCCTGAAGGCATTTGAGGATAAAGAGTTCACCCCTTTGGTTATAGGAGCATTACAGGCAGCCCAAAAAAGGGCGGAAGAATTGGGGAGGAAGGAATAATGTTTGTCTTTGGGAATTTAATCCTCGCGATTGCGACTATCCTTGATAGTATCCTTTCGATCTATAAGTGGATTATTATTATAGCAGCTCTCTTAAGCTGGGTCAGTCCTGATCCATATAATCCCATCGTTCGTTTTCTCTATGCCATCACCGAACCTGCATTACGGCCGATACGAAAAATCATTGGATACCGGCTGGGACCGATCGATATTTCACCTATCATCGTGATCCTCATTATCATATTCATCCAGATGTTTCTGGTAGGTTCTTTAAGAGAATTCGGCTTTAAAATAAAAGGAGGGGCTTTGCTATGAGAATCACACCGCTTGATATTCAGCAGAAGCAGTTCCCCATGAGGTTCAGGGGGTTTGACGTGGAGGAGGTGTATGCGTTCCTCGAGGTCGTGAGAGAACAAATGGAAGATCTCCTCAGAGAAAACGCCTTGTTGAAGGAACAGGTCCAGAGGGCGGAAAACCAGATCAAGGAATACAGGGATATGGAGACCACGTTGCGTGAGACCCTCATGACAGCCCAGCAGATGGTGGAGGACTACAAGACAAACGCCAGGAAAGAAGCGGAACTCCTCATTAAGGAGGCTGATCTTAGAGCCGATTCACTTCTAAAAGAAGCACAGGAGAGGGTTGTGAAGATCCATGAGGACATCATTGACCTGAAAGGCATCAGGAGGCATTTCAAGGAAGAACTGAGGCGGCTCATAGAGAGCCACTTGCGGATGCTTGAGTTCGATAAGGAGAGAGAAGGAGAACAAACCAGTGAAGTATAGTGCACTCAAGGGAGTTCATGACATACTTCCCCCGGATGTCTATCTCTGGCAGAAGGTCGAATCACTCGCTCAGGGAGTATTCTCTGTCTATGGATTCCAAGAGATCAGACTTCCGATCATAGAATCAACCGACATTTTCACAAGGAGCATTGGGGAAACGACAGATATTGTCGAGAAGGAGATGTACACCTTCCCCGACAGGGCCGGAAGGAGCATAACTCTTAGGCCTGAGGGAACAGCATCTGTGGTTAGGGCTTATGTCGAGAACCACCTCCACAACCTTCCTTCTCCGCAAAAATTCTTCTACGCAGGTCCTATGTTCAGGTATGAGAGGCCACAAAAGGGTAGATTCAGGCAATTTTATCAGATCGGAATCGAGGCCTTTGGACTGGAGTCCCCCGAATTTGATGCTGAAATACTCTCTATGCTCAAGGTTTTTCTCGAGAGAGCCGGGGTAAAAGGGCTCAATTTTGAAATCAACTCTATCGGCTGTGAAGATTGCAGACCCGCATTCAGGAAGGCCCTGACTGGTTTCTTCTCTGATAAACTCAACGACCTCTGTCCTGACTGTCAAGTGAGATATGAGCACAATCCCCTGCGGATACTGGACTGCAAGGTCGAGCGTTGCATTGAGCTGAGAAAGGGTGCCCCTCGGGTCACTGATTTCCTTTGTGATGAATGCCGAAGTCATTTTGAATCTGTTCTGTCTTCCCTCAGGATTCTCGATATCCCTTATGAAGTGAACCCCACCCTCGTGAGAGGCCTCGATTATTACACGAGGACGACCTTCGAGGTCACGAGCGAACAGCTCGGCTCACAGAAAGCCGTAGCTGCAGGAGGGCGGTATGACAGACTTGTCGAGGAATTCGGTGGACCGGAAACACCTGCAATTGGTTTTGCCATGGGGATGGAACGGCTTACAACGCTCTTGAAAGAGTCAGGAGGAATCTTGATACCGTCACCGGATATTTTTATTGCCACGCTCGGCAAGAGGGCTGTATCAGAGGCATCTGTCATTGCCGGAGAACTGCGCGCAAAGGGTTTATGGACAGAGGTCGGCTATGATGGTTCTTCATTAAAGAGTCAGCTTCGCAAGGCGGACAGGCTGGCATCCAGCTACGCCTTTATCATTGGAGACAACGAAATATCCACAGGGAAGTTCAAATGGAAGAATCTCAAGGACAGTTCGCAGGGCGAGACTGATATAAGCGGTTTAGGGGACTTTATTTCCTCACGTTTCCCTGACGCCGTAAAACCCAGGTGAGAATAGAATCCGTCAAACCCTTATCGTAGCTGTCATTGACAGTGCCAAGTGGTGCGTGACAATCTCATGAATAAAGCAGTGAAGCTCACCATCCCTGCGAACTCACGAGGCCGAAAATATTTCAATCACATTGATACCTTCTTCTCCCTCTTTTCTGGTAACCAGTCATGAAGAGTGAACTTCTTTCTTCCCTTAGGTTTTGCGTAAACTCTGGTTTATTTTAATTCCTGCAGGGTTCGGTTCATCCAACCGTCTTTTCTTTTGTTGCTGCAAGCCTGCGAAGTGCGCTCTCGATACAGGCCATCGTAGCGGCCCTGCGTGCGCGATTGCGATTCGCTTTTCTTTCGATTCGTCTTGATAGTTCCCGTGCTCTAGGATCCTCCCCCGTTTTCGCACCATTTCAAGAAGTCTCTGTAGTGCGTTCGTAATCTGCTGCATGACAGGGCGAGACTCTTTCAGATATAATAATAATAAACAAAATGTCAGGAGGGGAGTAACTAGGGGCATGGTTATTCTAGGGAAATTTCTTTATGTAGTCGAGGTGATGTGGGCAAGATAGTTGTCATTGACGACGAGCCTTTTATCCTCATGATGATCGAGGACAAACTCAAGAGGGCTGGTTTTCGTGTGATCACCATGAGGGAAAGCACGAATGCGCTGCCCCTTATAAAGAAAGAGCGCCCTGACCTTGTTATCCTTGACTGGATGATGCCTGAACTGAGCGGAATAGAACTCTGCAAGATGATGAAAGGCGACCCTGCCCTCAGTGACATACCGGTATTCCTTCTCACTGCCAAGGGGCAGGATACCGACAAGCAGATGGGGATGCAATGCGGAGCAACCCTGTATATAACAAAGCCCTTCAGCCCCCGGGGCCTTCTAGAAATGGTAAACAAGGTAATAAGGGGTGAATGAACGATCATGATTCCCCATGCCAATAATGCCGAAATAAGAAAAGATCTCGAGGTAACGATCAGGGAACTCAGTGATACGTACGAAGAGCTCTCTCTCCTTTATAGGCTCTCAGAGGTTTTATCAGGCGCAAGCGTTGACGAGATAGCAGAACAAGTTGTTGATGAGGCGATAAATAGTCTTGATGTGAGAACGGCAGCTCTCCTCTTCTATAACGAGGACAGCAAGCAGCTCTTCACAAAAAGTTTCAGAGGATGGTGGGATAAGGATACGGTCATTGATAGAAATGACAAGCTTATATGGAGTGCCGTAGTAGAAAAAAAACCAATAGCGTTCTGTAAAATCGGCGAGATCGGACCTCTTGACCAGCTCCGGGACAGGACATCTATTCTCGTGTGCCCCCTTACTGGAAAGACACGGGTTATCGGCGCTTTGGTGCTTGCTGACAGGGAATCCAAGGGCGAATTTTACTCCAATGACATCAAGCTGGTGATGGCTATGGCATCTCAAGCCGCCCTGATCATAGAAAACGCTCTCCTTTACCGGGAGCTTGAGGACTTCCTACTTTTCGCCATTAGATCTCTTGTGAAGGCCCTTGAGGCATCCTCTTTGTGGACTGCCGGTCATACTGAGCGTGTTACGGAATATGCCATCGCTATCGGGGCGGCCATGGGTCTTTCGACAAAACAGATCGAGAAGCTCAGAATCTGTTCTCTTCTCCATGACGTAGGGAAGATTGCTATCCCGAAGGAGATTCTCGACAAACCGGACCTCCTTACTGCTGTTGAGATGAATGAGGTTAAAAAACATCCCATGATCGGCGCTGAGATTTTAGGCGGGTTCAAACAATTGACAGATGTGATCTTGGGAATACGGTATCATCACGAATACTGGGACGGTTCAAACGGCAACCAGGAACTTAAAGAAGAAGAGATCCCTCTTATATCAAGGATTCTGGCGGTTGCAGATACTTTCGATGCTATGACATCCGACCGGCCTTACCGGAAGAGGAAGACACGGGAGGAGGCGATCAATGAGATCGTCAGTCTATCAGGAAAACAGTTCGATCCAAAGGTTGTCGCAGCCTTCAAGGAGTGGGTCAACCGACAAGGTCCAATTTTCGCACTTTAAGAGGTACTCCCAGTTCATCAGTTATTTTTCTGCACGCATCCAGATCCACACCGTCCATTGCAACAACAGTGGCCTGAACATGAGGTATATGCTTTTTCGCTTCTCTGATAAATGAGATAACCTCTGAAAAGGCATTCGGGAATGCTGGCTTGCAGATTCTCTCGTACGTCTCCTCATCGTGTGCATCAAGACTGACCGAGACGGCATCGACGTCGCCCTTCAGCGCTAAAATGGTATTTCTATTATGAATCAGATTACCGTGGCCATTGGTATTGATTCTTACGTGCCCACCATGGTCTTTTATCCACCGCGCAAGATTTTTTATAATGTCGAACCTTACGAATGGTTCGCCATACCCGCAGAACACAACCTCATGGTACCGAGATGGGTCACCTATGGCATGTCTCACTTCTTCTTCAGTCGGTTCTGCAGAGAGCTTGAGGTTGTGTCCCTTCACATAGTCGGTATGAAATTTTACGCAGAAGGAACAGCGGTTCGTGCACCTGTTTGTTATGTTCAGGTAAAGGTTATCTCCGATTTTGTAGGCAATCTCTCCCCCGCTGGACAACTCGCCGATGTTGAAAAGGCGCTTGGCATTGACGGTTGTCACTCGCGCAAGGTCCTCTGGCGTGACGCCCCTCAATTCCGCTATTTTTCTGACCGTATGAACGAGGAAGGCTGGCTCGTTTCTCTTTCCCCTCCGGGGTTCGGGCGCCAAAAAAGGGGCATCGGTCTCGACCAGGAGGCAATCATCCGGTATCACCTCCACAATTTCCTGCAGTTTTTTAGCATTCTTGAATGTAACAGGCCCTGCGACAGAGATAGAAAAACCTAAATCCATCGCCTTTTTGGCCGTCTCGATGTCGCCGGAAAAACAATGGAACACTCCCCTGTTTATTCCGGAGCCTTTTACGATCTCGATAGTCTCTTCTTCTGCTTCACGGCTATGGATTATAACGGGCAGGCCCGTCTCACTGGCAAGATTGAGGTGCCTTCCAAAGACATCCCTCTGGATCTCTCTCGGAGAATGGTCATAATGGTAATCAAGGCCTATTTCCCCGATAGCAACAACTTTCTCCTTTTTTGACCATTCCGCTATCTGGGTCAGCACATCTTCAGTGACGTCTTTCGCATCATGGGGATGCATGCCAACCGCCGCATAGACAAAATCGTATTGTTCGGCAATGGCGAGATTCCCAGCATTGCTCTTGAAATCAGAGCTTATAGTGATAAGCGCCTCGATGCCAGCATCCTTTGCCCTTTGCACAACTACATCTCCGTCCTCAGGGAACATGTCGAGATGGCAGTGGGTATCGATCATGCCCTGAACTCCCTGAGTTTCACTGAATAGCGTCGATGTCGCCACGCAACTCCAATACTCCTTGTACTAAGGCGCAAATGCATTGACCGCCTTTATGATATTCGCCTGTGTTATCTCCTGTACACCAATGAGCTGAGTCATTTTTTTTGTTTTGCTGTCCCTGATGATGACTGTCGGGGTGGAGGTGACTTTGAATTCTTTCCTAAGCGCATCGTAGTACTTCATCCCATTCGTAGCCACCAGAAAGCTTAAAGGCTTATAGGTAACGTTCAACGGTGCTATCGCCTGCTGAACATTCTCTGGAGTGGGCTCCTTTGTTTTCTTCGTCAAGGACACGAGCGCCTTTCTCAACTCAATATACCGGTTCTTATCATATGTGAGGAACGAGAGATTATACGGAGTGTAGTTGAGCGTTTCGGCATGGATAGGCACGTCGACAAAGACAATCTTGGCCCTGTTCTCCTCTGCAAGAACCGCCCGCTCGATCTCCGGCTCGGCCTTTTGACATGCCGGGCAAAACCAGTCAGTCATGATAAAGACCTCAACAGAGCTGTCCTGCTTTCCGAGGAATATATTGGGGCTATTCTCCTCTGCCTCACCTTTTTGCATGCCCTGGTAAGCCGCAAAGAATCCCACAGTGAAGGCGATTAAAATAGTGAAGACCTTTTTCAGTAAAGGCATAAATAGTACCCTCCTATCTTTTATCTTTGAAATCAGATTTTTCACTTCTTCAACGGACATCACCACCACCACGAAATATACGGCAGCTGCAATTCCGAGGCAGAGCGGACACCATTTCTGAATCCTGTATTTCTGAATTAGGACGAATGCGATCTCAGCACCGCTTGCACCAAAGATCATCAACCAGAACAAAAATGAGAGTCGTTCCATCATCCTGCTGACTTCATATACAATTGTTGCTGCTATGAAGAAGGCTATTCCCAAAAACGGCACGGGAATACCAAAAAAGCTGTACTTATGCGCCTCACTGCAGGCGTCCGTGCAGATATTCATTGCTGAGGCGACCGAGAGAAGCAATCCTG
>DMNE01000516.1:0-343 GCA_003453735.1 Nitrospiraceae bacterium
TTGGTTGCGTGAAACGGATGTCCGTCATAATCTTGCTCACAGTAACAGATACGTGCCGCGATCCTGATCACCCTCCGGGTTACGAACGGTAATGATTATATCTGAAGTCCTACTGCTTTCTCAGGAGCACTCCATGGAGTTCTGTTTTTCTTTATCTCCAAATCTGCATCAGGGTATAAGTAAAAAAAATGGTAACACTGCTGTAACCTGTCATATCTCCGTGGGCAAAGCTTGGGAACAATCTTAAGAAATAGAACGGGGAGTCTGTGAAGCAGGAAGGGGATATTTTGATATCTCTTGATTCTCTTTCCATCGTACAGGGAACGTAATGGTAACCGTCGTG
>DMNE01000516.1:356-2618 GCA_003453735.1 Nitrospiraceae bacterium
ATTTTGTCGTAAAAAAAGGATCAAATACTTTTTCACGAATTTCTTTTGGGATCCCTGACCCGGTATCCGAAATGATTACCGAAATTGTGTTACTGTCGCCGGCGCTGGTAACTGATATCTTCTCTCCCTCTGATGTTGCATCTATGGCATTTCTCATGACGTGAAAGAGTGCCGCCCGTAAAAGATTTTTTTCGAGGTTCATTTTCAGAGGCTGGGATGAGAGATTGATGTCGAGACGTAACCCCTTGTTGGATGACTCTTTTCCTACGAAAGAGACGACACTCCTTATCACCTGGTTAATATCCTCGTATTTAAATATGCTTTGCCTGCTTCTCAGTAGATATTCAAAGTTCTCCACTACGCTCTCGAGCCTTCGGCATTCTTCAATGATCTCTTTCAGTTTATCTTGCATTTCCGGTGTGAGATCCTCTTTAGCGAGGACCCTTTTGCAGATACAGCCAATTATCGCTGACGGATTTCGCACCTGATCAGCAACCGTTAATCCCATCATCGCCATCGTCCGTTCAGCCACGAGTGTCTCTAATTCCTGGTTCATCTCGGTCAATTCAGCATTTATCGTTTCGATCTCCCGCTCATCTCTAAACATTTTCAGGTAAAGGTTATAAATGCCGATGAAGAAAAGGGTTACAGAACCGACCAGGAAAAAGGCAAAATTATCAATACTTGCGCTGATAGGCTCCATGTACCTCCAGATATGTGGGTTTCCGGTAGAGACAAGAAGAGGTTTTGCGATATGACCGACCGCCCTTGAAACGGAATACATGACGTAGGACGACGAAAGCCACACCATATAATGCCACAGCGCATTCTCTCTGCTCCGTCTGTAAAGCTTCAAACTGACATTGAGACAGGAGAGCGTGAGCGCTATCATGACGACCGCACCGGCAACATCACAAATGATAATCGGCAGGAAAGGCAAAAGGACCATTGCAGAAGAAGGAGCCTTTGATTCCTCTTCTTTTTCCAGGAAGTTCCGGAGAGCAAGATAAAAGAAAAACATTGCGAGATCAAGAAGCACATAGTCGAATCGGCCTATATACGACAGGTAGTATTTGCCCTCAACAACCACAACCTGCCTTAAATAGTTCCAACCGTCCGTATCCCCCACGATCAAGAGTTCTGCAAAATGGCTGAGACCGACATCCACGTCCCAAACCATGAACGTTATCACTGCCGCAACGATATATCGCCAGCACTGCTCCCTGTATAAACGGTGACGAACGATGGCAAAAAGGATGAAAATACACGCGATCAGGAAAAAGATACGACCCAGTTCGTGAGTATAAATTACGGGATATCCCTGCGAGAGAAATGCCGCAGCCTTTGAAGGGACAATCAAGAAAACAATAAACGGAATTAGCCATTTCATGCTCGTTATTATCATAGCAAACTTTCTCAACGGAGAATAGCTTTTTGATTACCCCAAATCCCGATAGAGAACATCACGACGACTTCGATAAAGAGAAGCGGGGAAGCAACCGTTTATCAACATGGTCTATAACAACTGACGCGGGGCCAGGCTTTCAGCTATGCATTGAGCGTTGCTCGTTATAAACCCTCTGGGAATCTGCTACAATTGCAAGTTGGCGAAACTACCCACTTGCAGGTGCACTTGAGTCGACCGCAGACTTTGCTCAGAATGGCTGGTCGACATATCCCGGAATCGCCATGAAGCATAGACATCGAATATCACTTCATGGGATTCTCAGCGTAAAAAGTGAGACGATTTCTCGTGTCGTTGAGAAGAACACCAATATATCTATCTTCAAGAATTCCACAGCTAAACCAGTGTGTTATTTCCTGTGCAGGGTCTAACTGTATAATGTTCCCTTCTTTGTCTACCCACTTTCTTTCCCCTTTTATTAAATAAGAGACTCTCCCTTGGACAAAATACTCATTGTCTTGTTCTATTTCTTTTTTTGTTATCGCGTCTATCTTTAAATGAGTTATAAGAACAGTAATGTTTATATTATGACGTTGGTAATCTTCTTCCAATGTCTCTGCAACTATTTTTTTTAAGAACTGTTCTATTTTTCCCTCATCTTTTTTGGGTATCTTCTTTGAACTACAAGCACAACAACAAAAGATTCCAAAGACAACGAGAAGCAAAAATATTATATTTGATGTTTTTGTCATCTATCTGTGAGACTTTTTGAGCAAAATCTCATTTACCGTAACAAACGTGTTTAGTTGTGCGGACGAAATCTAGCCATATAAGTATAGCAAATTAAAAGATCTTGC
>DMNE01000451.1 GCA_003453735.1 Nitrospiraceae bacterium
GAGATTAACAACGAATGGTTGCTGCAGCATGGCGAGGCCTGGGATACCAGCGACACGGAAGGCATGCAATTTTTCCTGGCCCATGGGGGTCAGCTGATTGGTCTCGAGAGCAGCGAGGCTGGACGCTGGAAGGCTGCGATTGCTCCCATCATGGATGGTTATGCGAAATCTCTGGATGAAAAAGGACTGAAGGGTCAGGAGATCGTCGATTTCACGGTCAACACCCTGAATAGCATGCAATAAACGACAGGAGATAAACCCATGAGAATGACCCGAAAAAATGAAAAGTCGGCAGCACCATCGGACGCGCCTCAGAGAAAGGGGTTCGGCCTGAGGAGTAAAATGTTTGTACTTTTCTTTTTTATTCCAATCGCTCTGATTCTCGCTGCAAGCCTGCTGTATATGCGGCAATTGAACTCCCTCTCGTCTCACCTTGCCCAACGGAGTTCAGATACGGTTACTAAGGTGACCGAAGAAGTTGTGGCCCAAAGGGGAAGAGAGGTTGCTTCACAATGCAAAGTTTATCTTATCACCCACCCGGAGTTAAAAAAGGCGTTTTTCAACTATGATCTGAAGTTTAAAAGGATAGCCGTGCAGAAGATAGGCGTAACAGGTTATACCGCCATCTATGAGACGCCGGGATCGGATGGAATNNGAATCATTCCCCGGATTCTGGAAGATTTATACCGGTGTAAAGGGAGGAAGGGAATCCCAGGGTTACTACAAATGGCGGGATGCCGATGGGAGTCTGCGAGACAAGTTCATGGTGTGCGTTCCCATTGAGGGAACAACCTATGTCCTTGCTGCCACGGCCCCCCTTGAAGAATTTACCGAAGCAGCGAAATTTATGCAAGAAAGTGCCGCCCAGTTCGCCCTGAAGACAAGAAATATTGTGATCGGTATCCTGGCCGGCACACTGGTCCTCATCGGCTTTACAGTCGCTTTCTATGGCTATAAGTTAACAGGAAGAATCAAGTCCCTGACGCAAGTTGCCGACCGGATCAGCGTTGGCGATCTGGAAGCCAAGGTAACAGGTATCGGATCAAAGGATGAGATCGGAGAGCTTGCCCTGGCAATCAAGCGAATGCAGGAAAGCATCCGTCTTGCCATAAAGCGGATGAAAGAAAGAGGATAGACGCTAACAGCAACACTCGTCGGCGCAGTCAAAGCAGGATTCGTAACACGCGCTGCAATCTTCGGAAATCATTTCCTCGGCGTCTCCATAGTCACAGTACCCCTCGCGCATGCCGGACCGTGCTTTATTGTAGAATTCCTTTGAAAATCCTTCGATGCCGTGGGTGGCTAACACGTGTTGTCCCAGCTTGCTAAGCGCCTCCTCCTCCGTCTTACCACAGGCCAAAAAATCACATTGCAAACCTAGGTCTCTGCAGTAAAGTTCTTTATCTTTTTCCACCATTTTTGTTCTCCTTCTGAAGTTGTCCCCCTTCGTTTTCTTCTCCATAACCTCCCAAATAAAATATAATTACTCCTAATCAATTTGTAAAACCAAAAAGGGCATGGGGCATGGGCCATAGCGCAAAGTTCAAGGAAACCCTCAATAATTACATTGAAGATCGCCTGAGCGATAATTATTCTTAGTTAGAAGAGAAAAGTTGACCAAATTAAGTTTAAAGGAGGGTACCATGAAAAACTTATTGATGAAACTTCCTGTATTTATGTTGGTTTTAGGGATAATAAGCGTTGCAACGGCAGAACCAAGAATTCTGGGGAAGACCGTTGACTACAGTGCGCAAGGGGTGGTGATGAAGGGTTACCTGGCCTATGACGAAAACATCAGCGGGAAACGACCAGGTGTGTTGGTGGTTCATGAGTGGTGGGGGCTGAATGATTACGCACGTACGCGGGCGCGAATGCTGGCGGAGTTGGGATACACCGCCCTTGCCGTGGATATGTATGGCGAAGGTAAACGAGCAATGCATCCTGACGATGCGAAGGCATTCTCTTCAGAGCTTATGAAGAATTTCGATGTTGCCAAAGCGCGTTTCATGGCAGCCATGGAGTTTTTGAAGCAACAGCCCACGGTTGAGCCTACGCGTATTGCGGCCATCGGCTATTGTTTCGGGGGTGGAGTTGTTCTAAATATGGCACGGCAGGGCGTGGATCTCAGAGGGGTTGCAAGCTTTCACGGAGGCTTGACTGCGGTGAAGCCTGCCCAGCCCGGCAGCGTCAAAGCAAAGATACTTGTGCTCCATGGTGGCGCCGATAAGTTCATCACTCCGGAGCAGATCGAGGCGTTCAAGCAAGAGATGAAATCCGCAGGCGCCGATTTTCAGTTTATCTCCTACTCGGGTGCCACGCACAGTTTTACCAATCCAGAAGCAACTGAATTGGGAAAGAAGTTCAGTATGCCAATTGCTTATAATGCAGACGCCGACAAAAAGTCCTGGGGCGAACTAAGAGAGTTTTTAAAGAAGATTTTTAAGGGATAAGAAGACAGAAACAAATAAAAAGTGGACCGTTCATTGCTATCACGAAAAGAAAGACGCTACGNNAACAAAAAGACCAGGTTACAAGGAGCCCAAAGGGGATACTTTTTTTCCGATCAGAAGCGGGGACATCGTTGAGGGATTGGTGCTTGCAAGACTGGTCATGCTGAGGTGAACAAATTCAGAAGAGGAGTAACTTATGCCACTTTCAAGAGAGCAGGTGAAGGATGCTCTGAAGCAATGGCACCTTGCGTGGGAGAACCACGATCTGGAAGGGGTCATGAAACTCTTTCACGACGAAATCGTATTTGACAACTGGACAGGTGGAAAAGCCGAGGGT
>DMNE01000157.1 GCA_003453735.1 Nitrospiraceae bacterium
TATGAAGGATTTGAGACAAGTACTGCACATAACGGGCAACTCCACATAACCCCGCTAATCAACACCTTTCCCGGAAGCTATTTTGTGAGGATTTCGCAAGAAATCTGTTAGAGCCATTTTCTCATCTGCTTCCAGAAACAAATGAAGTGTGGTGCGATCCCCAAATATTTCTTTCAGCCACTACTGCGCAACTTACGCGGGTGCGCCTGACGCAAGATTACCGGGTTGAAGTAAACGCAGTCAAATAAATGTTATTCCCCGAAGTAAACGTTTTCACGAGCTCGAAAGATTTGATAGGTCCTTAAATGGCGTAGGCAACAATGAACGCATTTCTCTTATACGAAATATTCATTATGCATTATATTCACTTGACTTCATATAAGAAATAATTCATTATAGATAATGTGGTCTATTGACAGGACCGAGCAGGTCGCGGAGTGGGTAAAAAGCCTCGATGAAGATGCAAAGGAAGCAATATTCAAGAGCTTGCTGATCTTGCAGGAAATTGGACTGTCGCTCGGGAGGCCACATGTTGACTCAATAAAGAAAAGCAGGCATAAAAACATGAAGGAATTGAGAATACACAATAAGCAGAGATTATTCAGGATCTTATTTGCTTTTGATCCCGGCAGAAAGGCAATTCTTCTTGTCGGCGGAGATAAGAGGGGCGACAAGCGGTTTTATGATAAAGTGATTCCACTTGCCGATGCCTTGCTTGATAAACACTTAGATAAATGGAGAAAACAGAAATGAAAGACAGAGCCAGAAAAAGAGACTTTATGGATGAACTCGAAGCAATGCTTCCCGAGAAAACAGTTCAAAGGGCAAGAAAAGAAGCAGAAAAGGAGATTTTCCGGATCAGACTTTCTGAATTAAGAAAGCAGATGGGGTTGAAGCAGGAAGACCTCCAGGCATTCACGCAATCCGGGATATCAAAACTGGAATCAAGAAAGGATATCAAGATTTCCACTTTGGTAGAGTATCTTCATAACATCGGCATGGGATTAGAGATTAAAGCTTATCCCAAAAAAAGGAAAACTAAATTTGAAGAGATAGTTCTCCTAAAAATGTAAATCGAGGCAGTTCCGTAAGAAACTTGCCGGCTTAAATTATTTCAGTTTGCTGTTCCAATATTCAATATAGGCAGCATAAGCCTTTTGGGAAGTTAAGAATTTTACGTGCTGCTTAACATTCAGTTCGTACGCTTGAATGCTTTTTATTCCCGTCCTGCGTGCTTTTTCCATTCTGTGGTTGCCATCACTCAAGTTATAATGCCCCGGAGAAATTTCTGCATGCCTGCGTTAAGCAATTCACTCGCAAAAGTATGACGGCACGGAAGTATTCCGCCTCGCCGCTCTTATCGGTGAGGCGGGCATAACGTCACGTCATCTCTATGTCGTGATGACCCAAAAGCAATTGCAGACAGTACTAAGCTATCGAATCAGGACTCCAGCTTTTCCTGCCATAGGGAATTCCCAGCTTTCTCATTCGCTTCCGTAGAGTATGTGGATTAATGTTCAAGATTTGTGCTGCTCCACCAGGTCCATTGATCTTGCCGCCTGCTTTCTCCAGAGCTCGCCTGATATGCCGGTCGTTCAGCTCCTCCAGCGACAGGAAAGGCTCATCCTGGCTTTGGCCCTGGACCACCTTGCCCGGAACCGCGAAGGGAACAAACGCTTCGAATGACAGTGGGGCACCGGCACGGTGCTGTATGAGAGCTCGCTCGATTGTGTTTTCGAGCTCCCGTACGTTGCGCGGCCAGTCGCAGGCCGTGAGCCTGTCCATGGCATTGGAGGCCAGCTTGGGTTTCTCTTTGAGTTTAAGCTCAATGGATTTGCGATGAATGAAATGGTGCACCAGCGATGGGATATCGCCTTTTCTCTGTCTTAGAGGAGGGATCATGATGGGAAAGACATTGTGGCGAAACCAGAGATCTTCCCGAAATCGCCCCGAAGTGACCATTCCTGTAAATTCCTGTGGGTGGCCGATATGATACGGATGTCTACGGGTATGGAGCCGGTTCCACCCACACGTTCTATCTCTTTTTTTTGCAGAACGTGCAACAGCCTCACCTGAGTCTGGGGTGGGAGCTCTCCTATTTCGTCAAGAAAGATGGTACCCCTGTCGGCACGCTCGAAACGCCCCCTCTTTTGGCTGATGGCGCCGGTGAAAGCGCCCTTTTCGTGACCGAAAAGTTCACTGTCCAGAAGGGTCTCAGGAATAGCGCCGCAGTTCACCTTTATGAACGGCCCGTCTTTCCGTGGGGAAGATCTGTGGATCGCATTGGCGATGAGCTCCTTTCCCGTATCGGTTTCACCGAGCAAGAGCACAGTACTGTCGAGGGGGGCCACCTGTTCGACCATTCTCATGACCATGCTCAGGCCAAACTCCGCACCAATGATTTCATCCCCGGAAATCCAGTGCAGTTCGTCCAGCAGGTATCTGTTGTCGTCGGCCAGCATCTGCTTGAACCGGATGACCTCCTAGTGTTCCAGCGCATTGGACATGGCAATGGTGAGCGGTTCAAGGAGCAGTCGAAGCAGCCGGGCGTGTTCATCTGTATATTGATTCACACCGTCCGTCACTAATCCAAGGTTCCCAATTTGGTTTCCTTCGACCGCCAGTACCATGCCCATGAAGGAAAAGTCCCCTTTTTGTCCGAATCTTTCCAGTATCTCTGGGGATATGATTTGACCGGGCTCGTTCACGATTCGGATGACTTCACCGGTCTTCCAAAAAGCTAACCTCTCATCATGCCCATTCTGGGGCAAATGCACTATCCGCTCATAGTTTTCCGGCAAGCCGGCGCCGACCACTGCCAGGAATCGTAAGGTATTCTCTTCGAGATCCAGTATGTCCAGGCTCAGCAGCCTCATCGGAATGACCACTAGTGAGCTGCGATGTTTTGGAGGTGTTTAGATGAAACGAGATGAAAACCAAAAGAGTTTCTCGAGCATTTGTCCGATGCGGAGGCGAGGACTCGGATGGGCTGGCACACTCACGATGGCGCTACTCGCCTGCGGCTGCTCGCAGCAGACGGCCAACACTTACCAGGGCTACGTGGAGGGGGAGTTCGTCTACATGGCCTCTTCACAGGCGGGCCAACTGGTCAATCTAGCCGTGCAGCGGGGGCAGAAGGTAGTGGCCGGCGCACTGCTGTTCGCGCTTGAGTACAAGGTGAACTCACGGTCAATCCAGAC
>DMNE01000307.1 GCA_003453735.1 Nitrospiraceae bacterium
CGATGTCTCACGATGATATAGAAAGCTTTTTAAGAAAACGTGAACTATCCCCGAGAGAAAGCGAAGATATGATCAAGAAAAAGAGCGCGATATCTCTCTTAAAATTCTCTTGCCCCCAGCGGAGGTCGGATCTTTTCGGAAAGCATGAATGCAATCTCCTCATGATCATAAACGAACATTTTGAATTGTCGAGCTTCGAGAGGGTGGCACGCTATGTACGGGAACTCGATCCGCGTATAAGCGTAGCAGTCGTCAGAGATTGCACTCCCATGAACCTGAATTTGCCTAATCGCTTCACGCTGATATTTTCGCCAGCCCTCATCAGAAATTCTCCGCCTATAAGGGGTAGAATGTTCTGTGGAGAGCCGCTCAGCAAAAGTGAGGAATATACAGCCTTGGGAAAAGCAGGCATTCCGGTGCCACAGTGGGTACTGCTCACTGAAGAGAACTCTCCTGATTTATCCAAATTTGATGATTATGTTGTGAGGAAACCTAACTACGGCGGGATGGGGGCAAAAGTTGTCATCATACGCAAGAACCGTCTGCGCTGGAAACCCGTTATCACAGAAGCTGCAGGATTGAGTCGTTCCACAATCGTTCAGGAATTCATCTACACTGGGCCGCGGCCTGTGAGTTATCGGGTTAACACCCTTTTCGGCAAAGTGTTGTACTCAAACAAGTTTGAGGCCAGTGCAAATCGGCCAGAGTTGACCGGACCACAGGATTTCAAATCAGCGGTGAGGCAGGAAGGTGTCTCCATCGCGGCAACAGCCAGGAACTCTCGGGCCGAGTTGAATTATGATGATGAGATCATCAGGCTTGCTGAATCAGCTCATGGAGCATTCCCCGAAATACCTTTGCTCGGCTTCGATATTATCCGCGAAGCAGCCACCGGAAAGTTGTACGTGATTGAGGCGAATGCTATCGGCTATGTATGGTGGATTGAAACCAAAGATTATGGAATACCTCTGGAAGAACAGTTCGACGGACTCAGAAAAGCCGCTTATATTCTCGCGGAAAAAACACAGGAGCTTGCCTGTCAGGCTTCACTTATCAACAAACCACCGAGCGGCAGTCACTGAAGAGTCGTAGCGGAAAGAAGCCTATAAGAAAAAAAAGGTCTTAGTATCCTAGTATCTTAATCTTAGCGGAAAAAGGTTGACGTTTTATGGATGATCTGAGACAGCGCATTGCGAGACTTGATACTGAAAAGAGGGCATTGCTCGAGCGCCTTTTCATGAAAGAGACAGAAACTGCTGAGGAACAGGAGCCAATACCCCAGCGAAGAACAAGTGGACACTGCGTGCTCTCTTTCGGTCAGGAGCGGCTGTGGTTTATCGATCAATTAGAGCCGGAAAGTTCTATCTACAATATTCCTCTTGCTGTGCAACTCACGGGGCAGCTTAATGTGGCTGCCCTGCAGCAGTGCATTGGCGAGATTCTCAGACGTCACGAGGTGTTACGCACCACCTTCGTCATAGACAATGACCAGCCGATTCAAATTATCACCTCTCAGACAGCCTTCACATTGCCGCAGATAGATCTCAGCACAGTGTCAGAGGAACAGAAACAAGCGAAGGCCCAACAGCTTGCGCGTGAAGAAGAATCCCGTCCCTTTGATCTTGTTATGGGTCCGTTACTGAGGGCTGTCCTTGTCCGACTGAAACCAGAGGAACACGTACTGCTCCTGACCATGCACCACATCGTCTCCGATGGCTGGTCTGTGGGGATTCTCTATCGTGAACTTTCGGTATTATATGATGCTTTCTCAAAGGGAAATTTGTCACCGCTTCCTCAATTACCCATCCAGTATGCGGATTTTGCGGTCTGGCAGCGCAATTGGCTGAAGGGCGAAGTACTGGAGAAACAACTTTCGTTCTGGATAGAACACCTCCAGCACATTTCGCCTCTTGAGCTTCCCACCGACCACCCTCGTCCAGCAGTGCAGACGTTTGACGGTGCCACGCACACTATACAGTTTCCACAAACTTTGACGGAAGCGCTCCAGGTCCTAAGTCGCAAAGAGGGCGTTACCCTCTTCATGACGCTGTTGGCAGCCTTTCAGAGTCTTCTGCACCGGTATACAGGCCAGGAGGACATTGTAGTTGGCACCCCCATTGCGAACCGGAACCGTACCGAGATCGAGGGATTGATCGGCTTTTTTGTGAACACCCTGGTAATGCGTACTGATACCTCAGGGGACCCGGTGTTTCGGGAACTGCTGAAGCGAGTACGAAAAACGACCTTGGATGCCTATACGCACCAGGATTTACCATTCGAGAAACTAGTGGAGGAACTGCGGCCGGAACGAGATCTGAGCCGCAACCCCCTGTTTCAGGTGCTGTTTGCCCTTCAAAACGTGCCGCTTTCCCGCCTTGAGCTGTCAGGTCTTACCCTCAGCCGGATGGTGATAGAGAACACGAAGACGCGCTTTGATCTGGAGGTTCATTTCAGCGAAACGGAAGAAGGGCTGAAGGGTGAATTCATATATAGCACCGACCTGTTCGATTCATCGACAGTTGAAAGAATGGCAGGTCATTATCAAAAGATAGTGGAAGGAATCGTTGTCAACGCAGACCAGAGGCTGTCGGAATTGCCACTATTGACAGAGACTGAACGGCATCGGTTGTTGGTGGAGTGGAATGGTACCCGTACAGAGTACCCAAAGGATTTGTGTATCCACGAACTGTTCGAAGCGCAGGTAGAGAAAACACCTCATGCAATTGCGGTAGTCTTTGAAGATCATCAGACGACCTACCGGGAACTCAACAATAAGGCCAACCAGCTGGCACAATCCCTCAGAAAGCAGGGAGTCGGCCCCGAAGTGTTGGTTGGGCTCTGTGTTGAGCGTTCAGTCGACATGGTGGTAGCGATGCTGGGAATCCTCAAGGCAGGTGGCGCTTACGTACCGCTTGATCCGAACTATCCGCCCGAATGGCTTGCGTTCGTGCTTGAGGACACGAAGACGCCGCTCGTGATCACGCAAACCAGCCTGCTTCCCCGACTGCCGCAGCATAGTGCGATCATGCTTTGCGTGGATCACGCCCAAGCCGTTTTGCAGTGGCAGCAAAGCACGAGCAGTGAGAATCCTCGTGTTCGTGTTACTCCTTCTAACCTCGCTTACGTGATCTATACCTCTGGCTCGACGGGCCGACCCAAGGGTGTCGCCATCGAGCACCACGGCCCGGCGAACCTTGTGAACTGGGCCAGAGACTTTTACAGCTCTGCCGAGTTGAGTGGTGTTCTGGCATCGACGTCGATCTGCTTCGATCTTTCAGTGTTCGAATTATTCGCAACCCTGTGTAACGGGGGAACAGTCATCCTCGCTGAGAACGCCCTGCAACTGTCGTCATTGCCGGTCGCGCAGCAAGTCACTCTGCTCAACACGGTCCCTTCAGCTATGAAAGAACTGTTGCGCGTGAAAGCGCTTCCTCCGTCAGTGCAAACCGTCAACCTCGCGGGGGAACCTCTGTCACTGGAGGTGGTCCAACAACTCTATCAGCTCCCCGGCATCGAAAAAGTGTACGACCTTTACGGTCCGTCCGAAACTACGACCTATTCGACATTTGCTCTGCGGCGGCCCGACGGTCCGTGCACAATTGGACGGCCTCTCGCGAACACACAGGTCTATCTGCTGGACGCGGAGAGGGACCCGGTGCCGATAGCAGTACCTGGCGAATTGTACATTGGCGGCGATGGTCTCGCCCGAGACTATCTGAACCGATCCGAACTGACAGCAGAGCGCTTTCTCCCTGATCCCTTTCATTCTGCTGCAGGCGCACGGCTTTATCGAACAGGCGATCTTGCGCGTTATCTCCCTGATGGCAACATCGAATTCCTTGGGAGAATCGACCATCAGGTGAAGATTCGAGGGTTTCGCGTCGAGCCTGGGGAGATCGAGGCGGCACTTCGGGGCCACGCCGCCGTGAAGGACGTGGTCGTCGTGGCGCGCGAAGATGGCTTAGGCGAGAAACGATTGGTGGCCTACATCGTTGCCTCAGAGGAGCCCGAGCTCACCGATGAACTGCGGCGGCTCTTGAAAAAGCGCCTGCCAGAGTACATGGTGCCTTCTGCTTTTATGGTCATGGAAGCCCTGCCCTTGACGCTCAACGGCAAAGTCGACCGAAAGGCCTTGCCTGACCCTGGTCACTTACGACCGGAGCTTGAGAACGCTTATGTTGCTCCCCGCACGCAAACAGAAGTTGCGCTTGTAGACGTTTGGAGAGAAGTTTTAGGGATAGAGAAGGTAGGAGTGTTTGATAACTTCTTCGAGCTCGGGGGCCATTCATTACTGGCAACCCAGGTGGTCTCCCGGCTACGTAAAGTGTTCCAGGTGGAGCTTCCTCTTCGCAGCCTTTTTGAGTCGCCCACCGTAGAAGGGTTGGCTAGAACACTTCATATGGCAGGAAAGCCCGAGCAGTTGGAAAGGAGGGCTGCACTTTTTCTGAGGGTGGCTGGGCTTTCAGAAAACGAAGTAAACACCATGCTTGAAAATCGCTTCGACAAGAAGGATAATGAAAGCAGATAGGTGATATTTTGGGACACACATTCAATTTTTCTGAAAAAAAACAAGCCCTTTTTGAAATGCTGGTTCAGCAGGAGGGGCTCGACGCTCCTGCTGTATCAGTTATTCCGCCAAGGGATAAGACGACCGTGCCGCCGCTTTCTTTTGCCCAGGAGAGGCTGTGGTTTCTCGATCAGTTAGAGCCAGGCAGTTCTGCTTACAATATGCCACTTGCACTGCGTCTGACCGGGCATCTCAACGTAACTGCCTTGGAGCGGAGCATTGGTGAAATTCTCAGCCGTCACGAAGTGTTGCGAACCACCTTTGTTACAGAAGATGAGCAACCGATTCAAAGGAGCACTTCCGTTGCGACCTTCACCCTGCAGCGAGTAGATCTCGGTCAACTATCTGAAGAGCAGAGAGAAGCAGAGGCACAAAGACTTGCGAGTGAGGAAGCATCCCATCCCTTTGACCTTGTTATGGGTCCGTTACTGAGGGCTGTCCTTGTCCGACTGAAACCAGAGGAGCACGTACTGCTCCTGACCATGCACCACATTGTTTCCGATGGCTGGTCCATGGGGATTCTCTATCGGGAACTCTCGGTATTGTATGATGCTTTCTCAAAGGGAAATTCGTCACCGCTTCCCGAACTACCCATCCAGTATGCAGATTTTGCGGTCTGGCAGCGCAATTCGCTGAAAGGCGAAGTACTGGAGAAACAAGTTTCGTTTTGGAAAGACCACCTTCAACATATTTCGACCCTCGAACTTCCCACCGACCACCCTCGTCCACCAGTGCAGACATTTCACGGTGCCACGCATACTGTCCAGTTTCCACAAACTGTGACAGAAGCGCTCCAGGTCCTAAGTCGCAAAGAAGGCGTCACCTTGTTCATGACGCTGTTGGCAGCATTTCAGAGTCTTCTGCACCGTTATACCGGGCAGGAGGACATAGTAGTTGGCACCCCCATCGCGAACCGGAACCGTGCCGAGCTCGAGGCATTGATCGGTTTTTTTGTGAACACGCTGGTAATGCGTACTGATACCTCAGGGGACCCGGCCTTTCGGGAACTG
>DMNE01000159.1 GCA_003453735.1 Nitrospiraceae bacterium
CGAGCCTGTCTCTCCGGGCAAGCGTCATGATCGAGAGGTACTGTGCGCTGTTCTCCTCGAAAACCCTGTACATATTGGCGTCAAGGCAGAAACTCCGGCCCCTCCGAACCCGCGGAGTTCGGCCTTCCCGGGCGCGGATGAGCCGGTTCAGATAATTGCCGGCCTGCTTCAGGTCTTTCCACGCGATGGTGAAGCGTGGCCTCGGGTAGTGACGCTGTAAAATCCCTTGCAGCCGATCGTAGCTCTTCAGTATCCAGAAGCAGTAGTGTCTCTGTTCTTCGCAGAGATTCTTGTTCGACACTATCAGCGGTCTTGAGTTCTCCCAGCAGGGCCTGCCAGTCGCGGTCCAGTGTCTCTACTGCATCCTTGAGCGTCAGCTTCCACTGTCCCCTGAAGACCGAAAGAGGATTCGTAGGAGGCCTCTACGAGAATATCGCGCTGAATACGGTCAGACCTGAGCTTGCCTATGTTGGCCGTCTTGGAGAGTTCCAGGAGCCATTTGTCTTTTTCTGTAGCGGTGGCGCTGGCGATAGCAACGATGCTGCCCCATTTCCCGTCATTGAGTACTCTGCTCTGTCGCTTAACTGTCCTCAGGAGATTCCTCCCTCACCATCTCACGCACTTTCCTCTATACTTCCTCAGCCCGTAAAGACGGCTGGAGAAGCAATGGATGATCGAAAGCAGATCCTGCGTCTTTTGCGAAGCAACATCAGCCTTCTGCCCTGCGCTGGACACCCGGCAATAGCTGATCACCTTCTTCTCCACCGCCTTCCTGCCTATGACCTGCAGATACTGCTCATGCGTGTAATACCGCCGGTTAGTAAGAGATCGGTGTGCCTTCACTATCCCCTTGCGGTCCCACTTCTGCAGGGTTATCACGGATCTGCCTATCAGCTTCCCAATTTCACGCGGGTTCGATATCTGTTAA
Organism: Nitrospiraceae bacterium; assembly: GCA_003453735.1. Lineage (GTDB taxonomy): Bacteria > Nitrospirota > Thermodesulfovibrionia > Thermodesulfovibrionales > UBA9159 > UBA9159. The sequence goes on from DMNE01000159.1 coordinate 929, forward strand.
TTACTCTCTTATGATCGTTTCGCAGTCTCTATTTCACTGCCGGTTTTTTCTTTTGAATGACTTTCTTTTTTGCTCCCTTTTTCGTGCTTTTTTTCATAGTCTTCTTGACTGTTTTTTTCACTGTCTTCTTTTTCGGTTTTGGCGACTTTTTATCGGGGGAAGCTATTTCTGTCACTTCAAACCCACAGCAGTAAATAGGACTTAAGCCCGTCTCAAGGGACTCGGTGACAATTACCTCTGTGCCGCACTGCGTACATTCATACGTGATCACCCTTGCCATACCAGTTCCTCCTTTGGTTTTTGCTATAGATTTTGCTATAAATATTGTACTTCTTTTGGATGTGAAATGAAAGTCCATGTACGCGTTTTTTCCTTTCGATGATCACGCGCATCCTGAACGGTATCTTGAGAGGTGAAAGCAAGTTTGAAAATACGAAGCCAGCCAGCAGAGGCAAGATAGGAATTGACACGTTAATCAGTTAGCGGTAATGTGTTATGCGAAATTATAAGGAGAAAGGAGGTGAAGAGGAATGAAGAGGAATGAAGAAGATTGTAGCAATCATGGTTTCCCTTATCTTTGTTTTAGGAGTGGCGTCTCTGGGTTTAAGCGCAGAAAAAGCTGACAAATGCGCAACCTGCCACAAGGACGAGAAGGCATTAGACAAGATTGCTGCGTTATTCCCTCCAGGGGTGCCCACTCCATCCTGAAACACTGCAGAGAAATGCAGGGCCAAGAGAAAACACCTCTAAATGTTCAAGGATATCCGGAGTTAGGTCAAGCAGAGCAGAAAAAGATCGATTATCCTTCGACCTTACAAATCCTTGGAGAATACGGTCTCAGTTCCTCACGTGCCAAAAGTGAAGGCCCTGACCAAAGTGTAAACGGTTTCGTTGTCGAAAGGGATGAACTAATGATGGGGAAGTTACGGGTTCTTTCCCGTTCTTTAATTCAAAACTGTGTTCACATACCCTATAAGCACTTTTGCCAAGAATGGCTTGGAGATGAAGGGAATCCCCTCTTCATGGGCTTCATCCCCGCGAAAAGATTCCTGGGTATAGCCGCTGATAAAAAGGGCTTTCGCCCCAGGTTGTATCTTTAAGATTTCTTTATACGCTTCCCGACCGTTTTTCTTCGGCATGACTACATCAAAGATAAGAAGCCTGATGCTGTTCCGGTTCTCCTTAAATTTCTCTATTGCGTCTTCTCCGTCCAGTGCCTCTATGACCCTGTATCCGAACGTCTCGAGGACAGCTTTTGTGAATTCCCTTACAGATGCATCGTCATCGGCCAACAGTATTGTTTTGCCATTGCCTTCTGGAGCCATGCCCTGTTGTGGAAGTCTTTCAGGCCCCTTTTGAGATACACCATTCATATATGTAATTTACAAGACTGCCATGTGATTATCTAATAGATAATCTTGCAGAAATTTTTGTTAACCATAGAATTTTTCTATAATTAAACCATGGCGGAAGAATTGATATCCTCCTTAAAAAGATGTGCGTGCGACAAGGTTTTCTCCTCAATCCCATTCTATCACTGGTTAAACGTTATTAATCTCTCTTGACGAACTGTTTGAGGACATGCTATTTTGATTTCGCGGCCTTTTTTTGTTAAGGTCCCCTGAGATTCCAGTTTATAGAGAAGGAGGTGAAAGAAATGGCAAAAGGAACTGTGAAATGGTTTAACGAGAGNNCATTCGTCCATTCAAGGCAATGGCTTTAAGACCCTTGCTGAGGGCGACAAGGTAAGCTTTGATGTTGAAAAAGGACCGAAAGGTCCCAAGGCTGTCAATGTCGTTAAACTGTGATTAGCTTTGTGGAGAATTTCTGAGGAAAGAAGAAGGAATTATTGTGAAGGATAACTAAGGTTAAACGTTTGCTGTTTGCAAAACAGTGTCAACGAGCTGGCCACAAGAACACGCAATGAGAAAGAATAAGGAGGGGTGGACGACCGTATCTTGCGATGGTTTACTGTGTCCGTTGAGGTACGTTGAACCACGCTACGCAGCGGCCCTGGCGTCCCCGGCTGCATCAGGTCGGTAACTGGGCTTATAGTCTGCAAAGAATGCGCGTGGCGCCCCTGGGTGAAAGCACGAACTCTGCAGTCTTGCCAGCTGCTTTTAGGGCGGTCTCCATTCCCTTGACGCCTCTACCGGGGTACCCAGATCTGCCTCGCTATACAGACCGAGAATCGGCGGGTTCATCTGTGCCGCGACGTCGAGCGGTCCGACCGCGCCGGCGCTTGGTGTCTTCTTTGCCCTGAGTTGGCCGTACCAAGCGACGGCGGCCTTCAACTCGCGGTTGAGTGCTGCGTAAAAGGGGGGGGGAGCAGGCGTTTTTGCGAAGCGGTGATCGGATTTATACAGAGGTGAAAGGAGACTGTCAGAAATGAAGCGCTATGACATTATCATTATCGGAGCCGGGATCAGCGGCTTGAGCTTGGCACATTATTGCGCAAAAGCAGGGCTCGATACCATCGTTTTGGAGAAAAACGGAAGGACCGGCGGAACGTTTTACTCCTATCGGCTCGACGAAGATGCAGGCTTCTGGATTGAATTGGGCGCACACACCTGTTACAACTCCTATGGCGGATTGCTGAGTATTATGGAAGAATGCAAGCTTCTTGACAGCATTATAAAGCGGGAGAAGGTCAGTTATAAAATGCTGGTCAACGGTAAGATTAAGTCGATTCCCTCCGAACTGAGCTTTATCGAACTTCTCTTTTCCGCCCCGCGCATGCTTACGGTCAAGAAAGAAGGCAGGACGATAGAGTCGTACTATTCCAGCATTGCTGGCAAGCGCAATTTTGATCGCGTTTTCGGCCCAGCCCTGAGCGCCGTAATTTCTCAAAAGGCAAATGATTTTCCCGCAACGATCCTTTTCAAAAAACGTTCTCGTCGGAAGGATATCCGGAAGAGCTTTACCCTAGCCGGCGGGCTTCAGACAATCACGGACTCACTTGTGATGCAACCTGGCATCCGGTTTGAAGGTGCTAAGGAAGTCAAAACGATCTCGTTCTCAAATGATTTTTTTTCAGTGATTACGGCTGACGGTACTGGGTACGAGTCAAGGGGGCTTGCCCTTGCAACTCCGGCCTCTACCGCGGCAGAAATTTCTCGGGCCTCTTTCCCGGAACTATCCAGTGTTCTGGCTCGGATAAAGATTGCGGTCTCCGACGCGGTCGGTGTTGTTGTCAGAAAGGATAAGGTCTCCCTATCTCCTCTGGCCGGCATTATTCCTGCCAGTGATTCCTTTTATTCGATAGTTTCCCGCGATGCCGTATCCCATGACGAATACAGGGGGTTCACCTTTCACTTCAAGCCTGGGCTCATCGACCGGGACGCCAAGCTCACGCGTATTACCGAGGTTTTGGGAATACGGCAAAAAGATATAGAGCATGTAATAACCGCGGAAAACCTTGTGCCATTCCTCGATGTTGGTCATGAGCGATGTTTGGCTGAGATCGATGGGCAGCTCGCCGGCAAAAAAATACTTGTTACAGGGAATTATCTTTTAGGGTTAGCCATTGAGGACTGCGTATTGAGATCCCGGAGTGAATTTTCCCGCTTACAAACCTTGTTAAGTTAGAGTACAATGTGGTTGTGAGAGAGGATGGCTGGGGATGGACCGCTATGATATTATTATTGTTGGGGCTGGTATCAGCGGTTTAAGCTTGGCACATTACTGTGCCAAATCAGGGCTTGGGACCCTGGTGTTGGAAAAAAGCGGTGAGGCCGGCGGTTGCTTTCATTCCTATCGCCCTGAAGGTGGGTCCGGCTTCTGGATAGAATTAGGTTCGCATACCTGCTACAACTCTTACGGCAACCTGTTGGTGGTTATGGAAGACTGCGGGATCCTTGGCCGCCTGATTAAACGTGAGAAGGTTGGTTATAAAATGCTCGTCGGCAACCAGCTCAAGTCGATCTTCTCGCAGATCAGCTTCGCCGAGCTTCTTGTCTCTGTGCCAACACTCTTTACACTAAAAAAGGCTGGGCAGAGCATGGAGTCGTACTATTCAAAGATCGTCGGCAAAACAAATTATAAAAAAGTCTTTGATCCCGCCTTTAATGCGGTTATCTGTCAGAAGGCAGATGGCTTTCCCGCTGAGATGCTCTTTAAAAAGCGTCCCCGCAGAAAGGAAATCTTTAAGAGCTTTACTCTAGCCGGCGGCCTCCAGGCCATTACAGAGTCGATCGCCTGCCAAAAGGGTATCACGCTTCTTACCGGCCGGGAAGTACAATCGATAGCAGCGAAGAGCTATGGGTTCGACGCCGCGGTTGCGGATGGCGCCCAGTTTGAAGCTCAGGCTCTTGCGGTGGCAGCGTCTCCAGCGGTAGCAGCAAAACTCCTGCGGACTTCCTTCCCGGAGCTCTCCGTGAGGTTATCACAAATCGGTGTTGTACCTGTAGAGACCGTCGGTATCATAGTTAGGAAAGATGCTCTGTCATTGCGTCCTCTTGCAGGGATTATTGCAGTCGATGATTCTTTCTTCTCGGCCGTATCAAGGGACGTCGTCCAGCACGCGACTTACAGAGGATTCAGTTTCCATTTTAAGCCGGGCCGTGTCGACCAGAACGCGAAGCTCAAGCGGATCAGTGAAATCCTGGGAGTAAGTCCCAGCCAGATGGAGCATGTGGTTGCCAAGGAGAACATCGTACCCTCCCTCACAGTGGGGCACGATGCCCTGATCAGGGATATCGACGGACTCGTTGCCGGCAAAAAACTCCTCCTAACAGGTAATTATTTTTCAGGACTAGCCATTGAAGACTGCGCATCGAGATCCCTTGCAGAGTCTATCCGGTTGAAAGGAATGCTTGTGCATCCATGAGGGCATCGACAGCAATCGGTAATTGGTAGAATCTGCTAATGCGTTGTGGTAAGATNNAAACGCCTCGATATCCTTGATGAAAAAGGGAATGCGGACGGCTCCCTCATGCCTTCCTTGTCCCCCGAACAGATAAAGCGGCTCTATGAATTGATGGTCCTTGCGAGGACATTTGACCAGCGTGCCTTGAGCCTCCAGCGGGAAGGGAGGATTGGGACGTACGCATCCATCTTTGGGCAGGAGGCTTCTCAGATCGGNNTCGGACATCCGCCTTACAAGATTCTCCAGTATTGGTCAGGAGACGAGAGGGGACTCGGGACCGCTGAAGACAGCAACATATTTCCCGTCTGTATCCCCGTGGCTACACATATACCTCATGCGGTGGGAGCCGCGATGGCAGCGAAATACAGGAAGGATAAGGTCGCCGTGGCTGTGTTTTTTGGCGACGGCGGGACATCAGAGGGCGACTTCCATGAGGGTCTCAATTTTGGCGGCGTATTCAAACTTCCCGTGCTTTTTATCTGCCAGAACAATCAATGGGCGATATCAGTTCCGAGGGAAAAACAGACCGCATCAAAAACACTCGCACAAAAGGCGATCGCTTACGGCTTTGAAGGCATCCAGGTGGATGGCAATGACATATTCGCTGTGTACAAGGCCACGAAGGATGCCCTTGATAGAGCCAAGCGCGGTGAAGGGCCGACTCTCATCGAATGTTTCACCTACCGGATGTCAGACCATACAACTGCGGACGATGCTTCGCGGTACAGGAACAAAGAGGAGGTTGAGGCGTGGAAGGCAAAGGACCCTATCCTGAGGCTGAGACTCTATATGGAAAAGAGCGGAGTTTGGACTGAGCAATATCAAAAAGAGATCGAAGCGAGATCAAAGGCCGAGGTGGATG
>DMNE01000099.1:0-6652 GCA_003453735.1 Nitrospiraceae bacterium
GATTTCCGAAAGTTCCATCAGGTTTTTGGTATCCGACTCAAGCGTATACCGGTAGATTTCGCCCGTCGGGCCGGCCAGCGGAAGAAGGCTCGGCTGGATGCCGGGCGGCAGGGTGACCTGACTTATATTATCCGTGACTCGCTGACGCGCCCAGTAATCGTCGACACCGTCCCGGAATACAATCGGGATGATAGACAGCCCGAAGGTGCTGCTCGAACGCATAGACTCCAGGCCAGGGGTGCCGGCAAGGGCCCGCTCCAACGGGATGGTGATCTGCTGTTCCACTTCCTCCGCGGCCAGCCCCGGCGCCTGGGTGACGACCTGCGCCGTGACGTCGCCGATGTCCGGATAAGCCTCGACCGCCAGTTTTGTCCAGGAGAAATATCCAAAGACGGTAAGGAGGGTTGACACCATCACGACTACAAGCCGCTTGCGAAGGCAAATGCTGATGATACGATTAATCATTGAGAAGCACCCCTCCTTTGATGACGATGCGTTCGCCCGGATTCAGCCCCTGGTCGATTCGGGTGCCGTCGCCCTCTCCATAACCGGGCAGGACCAGGCGCTTGACAAAAGTCCAGGGGGCGACTTCGACGAACACCATGGTGCTGTCGTTATCCATGAGCAAAGCTGAATTTGGCACAAACACCGCGGATTTCTGCGGCACGTTGAAGCTCGCCGTGGCGAACATATTNNCACTTCGCTCACGAATGCGACCTTGCCGTGAAAGACCTGGCCCGGATAGGCTGCAAAGGACACGTCCACGGACTGGCCCTTGGCAATGTGAGCGATATCCACCTCCGGCACATTCGCCGTGACCCAAACCGAATCGAGGTTTGCGATCGTCATGAGGGGGACGGTCATATCGTTGGCAAACGCACCGGAAGCGGTAGTGAGTGCGATGATGCTTCCGGTCATTGGTGAGGTAATTGTCAGGAGGCGTGACCCATCTTTTGGCTGGGATGGAACGCCGATCTCTTTGAGCCGCGCTTCGGCCCGGTTAAACTCGGCCCTGGCCTGAGCACAATCGCTCTCGGCCTGCTCAAGGTCCTTCAGGGCACCGGCGCCGGCGTCGTGCAGACCATGTACGCGCTTCAGGGTAAGTTCAGCGCGATGCAGCGAGTCGCGTGCTTTGTCGTCATCGGCATAGGCCTGCGCGAGGTCGCCCGAGTCGATCACGACAAGTCGTTGACCCTTCACAACGTGGTCGCCCAGCTGAACATTGAGCTTAACCACTCTTCCGGCTACCGGCGGCAGGATATTGACCGTTCGAGTGGGGTCCGCTTCCACCGCAGCCGGCAACAGCACCGCGTGAGGACTGTTTCTTACAGCCACCTGCTGCACCACCAACCGCGAACGCAGCGCTGAACCCTGGGGTATAGCGATTTTATTGCCTTGATGAATAAAAACGGCTGGCGGATTGTTCGAAACATTCTGTGCGGCAGCATGGCTGGAAAGCCTCGAAATGCGCGTACTAAACACGATGCCCAGCACGAAAAGTATTACGGCGACACCCATAATGGTGAAGCGCTTTCGCTCTGGATGGTTATTCAATAGAGACATGCGATACCTCCTTTAATCCTTTTTCGTTCTGTCAAATAGTACTTTGGCGATTCAACATATAAGCTTTTATGGAGCTGTCACTGCAGCGCACAATGGCAGCTCTTTAAGCGTCTGAGCATTAATATTGATACTCAATATCATTACTGTACAAAAAAAATTTTATCTACATTTTTGGCACAAGCCGTATATTTCCAACTTATGCCTCATGGGAATAAAACCGTTCGCCTGAGCGAGTTTGTCCTGAAGCAGTTCGATCTTTTCGTCGTTGACTTCAGTCAACTGGCCGCATTTCAGGCAAATGAGGTGGTCATGGTGCTCGTGGTCCAGCTTAGGCTCGAACCTTGTCTTGCCCTTGCCGATTTTTATCTCATCGGCGATGCCGCTGTTACACATCAACCTCAGATTCCGATGGACCGTCGCATATCCGATATCGGGATTTTTTTCTCTTATGCTGTCAAAGAGCTCATCAACAGTAATGTGTTTGCCGGCAGAGAGAAAGGCGCTAAGGATTATTTCGCGCTGGCTAGTGTTGCGCAGACCGTGCTCGGCTATATACTCTTTAAGCATCTCTTTTGCCTTGCCTATATCTAAGTTCTTTATGATCATGATAATTCTTATCAATTATCACAGAATGTACTTACCTCTGTCAAGGACTTTTTTTGACCAGGAATTTTACTTTAGACGATCTAGGCCCACGTCAGGAAGAATGTGGACAATAATCGCGGCAATGCCCGCTAGGTCATGCTCGAAAGTTCGATCACGCGTGAGAAGGGAAATCACGATTGCAAAGGGATAGTCTGGCCTGGGATCCAGCCGGCTCCCGTTCTAATGTCACTCTTTCTGCCTATCATAGACTCAGTACCGCTAGCATGCGATTTTTAACGGACATGTCTGCAGCGCTTAATATTTTTCAGTATCACTTCATCCTTCCTTTAACATGAAATGTACCACCTTTGCGGCTGCTTCACCAAGTCCGCCAACAAAGTTTGCATAAATACCGGCAAAACCTCTCCTGATTTTGTCAGTCATCAAGGGGCCTCCTTTCAATTCCCTCCCATCCCATTATGCCGTTGCTTTACCATCCTTAACCCGAACTGCCATCTTGTGCCAACCGGGTTCCTTCGGAATTCCTCCGGGTACCTCCCGTTCATCCCAGAACTTAAGATAAACAGGAAAATTACGCGTTTCATTTCACACAGGGGCTTTACTGTCCCGTGCCCCTTCGAGATTGTCCCGGTTGAAATAAGGAAATGACGCCCACCTCAGTTCAGGCCTCCCATTTGGGAAACTGTCCTTTATCGTTAGTCCCTGAGCAAGCACAAGAAAAGGCAACAGAACGACTAAGGCTGTCACAACGAGCAAGCGTACAACCTCATCTCCTAAAATGTCTTGAACCTGTCTCCTTGAATGCCACATATAGGACACATCTCAGGAGCCTTGCCGGTAACTGTATGGCCACAAACAGGACAGATGTTGACCGCGCCGATCTCCATATCTTTCCCGGTTTTCACTACATCCTTTGCCTCCGAATACAGCATTGCATGAATCTTCTCCGCCTCGAAGGCATAGTGCATAGGCCTAACTGCTTTTTTCTCATCCTGCAATTCTGCCACCGCTTTGTAAGCGGGGTACATTTCATTCACCTCAAAGGTCTCCCCATCAATAGCGATGCCTAGATTGTCCATTGTAAGATTGCTTCCGTTTAATGCGTTGAGATGGTTTGACGCGTGAACCCTCTCGGCAAATGCTATCGCCCTGAAGAGCCTCGCAATGTTACCAAATCCTTCCTCTTCTGCCTTATCAGCAAATACGAGATACTTCATATGTGCCTGACTCTCGCCAGAAAAAGCAGATTTAAGATTCTCTTTTGTCATCGGATGCATACTTGACCTCCTCCTTAATAAATGAGGGTGCAGGCCATTCCCGCCTGCACCTCTCTCAGAACTCTAATCCAGCTTCGGTCTTGGCGTCTGCATAGTCGGTGCCGGTAGGATCGGATATTCGACCTTCGGTTGAACGCCCGTAGTTGTCCTCAGGAAGCCTTCGATCTTATCCACTTCTTCGGCGGTGAGTGCAGCACCTAATTGTGCAGCCCCCATGATCTTTACTGCCTCTTTGAGATCCCACACCTTCCCGGAATGGAAATAGGGCGGCGTGAGCTCTATATTCCGAAGTGAGGGAGCTTTGAAGACATATTCATCAGATTTTGAATGTGTTATCTTGTAGCGTCCGGTATCGCCGGCGATGATCTCGGCTTTCGGTCTCTCGACGAGGCCGAAGGGGAAGTACGCCTCTCCGCCCATATTGATCCCTCCGTGACAGGTAGCACATCCTTTATCCATGAAGAGCTTTAACCCCCCTTTTTGCGCTTCGTTGAGGGCATCTTTATTTCCTTCCAGATACCGGTCGAATGGAGAATCAGGGGTCAGGAGCGTCGCTTCAAAGGCCTCAATCGCCTCTGCCATGTTGTCGAAGGTCACAGGATCCGCCTCACCGGGGAAAGCCTTTTTGAATAGTGCGATATATTCGGGCATGCTCTTCAACGTCTTGATCGCCATTTCGGGGGTGTTGTTCATCTCGACCGATGCTTGAACCGGACCTTTTGCCTGTTGTTTCAGGTCCTCTGCCCTGCCNNTTCAGGGGTGCTGTTCATTTCGACAGAGGCCTGAACAGGACCTTTTGCTTGTTGTTTCAAATCCTCAGCCCTGCCGTCCCAGAACTGGGCAATGTTAAATACTGAATTCAACACGGTGGGGGCATTTCTTGGGCCCTTTTGCCAGCGGTGGCCGGTAGAGGTCTCCTGATAGTCGGCTCCACCCATACCCACATTGTGACAGGTGTTGCAACTAATGAGAGCGCTGGATGAGAGTCGTGGCTCGAAATAGAGCATCTTCCCCAATTCCACCTTCTCAGGCGTAAAGGATTTCCCCTTCATCCCGGATACCGTCTTTGGAATCGGTTTAAACCGTGTCTGAGCTTTCTTCATCAAATCATCTTCAGAAAAAGCTGTTGACACGGCAAGCAATAAAACCGACAAAAATGCAATAAGTCTTAGTTTTTTCATATCCATGCCTCCTTCCTCCTACCGGGGATTTCACCCGGGGGATCGTGCTCCATTCGTCGTCGCGTTTCTCTTGACCCCTTATAACCTCAAGCATACCGCGTTAAGGGCCTGCGACTTCCTTAGTCGGCTTCATGTACCCGATCTTAGTGATGTTCCGCAGCCTCTGCTGCATCCGCATCTGCTTTCGTCTTATGCACTGTACCGTCTGGATGATTGGGAGGAGAGTATACGGTATATAGCTTAACCGGTTTGACTGGGGATGGATTGATGACGTTGTGGTAAGTGCCTGCAGGAACCACAACTGCGTCACCGTCACCGACAGTGTGTTCCTCCTTGCTGTTAAAGACGAACTTAGCGTTGCCCTCCTCGATACGAAAGAACTGGTCGACATAGGGATGTACTTCGTTGCCGATTTCCTCATTCGGCTGCAAACACATCACCACGAGCTGGCTGTACTTGCCAGTGAACAAAACTTGTCGGAAGAAGCCGTTATTTAGCGTTGCTTTCTCAATAGAACCAATATAGCCCGCCACTTGCACCTCCTTTGAAACCAGTGGGAACCTTCAATTCCACTGGTTATGTGTTATTTCGCGATTGCATAAGCCGCTTCTGCTGTGGCCTCCGCCCGCTCTTCGTGAGACATCTTTGCCAATCGCTCGATTTCTTTCTGGTCAAGATCGAGTCCTTTAGCGACTCTTCGCCCGTAATCGGGATCTGCCTTATAGAAAAGAGCGGTCTGGCGATATTGGATCCGTTGTTGTGCTCTTCCCAAATGGGCCACGATATTGCCGATCAAATGTTCACGATCTGAGTCTGTCATAACTTTGCGATAGAGCTCCCTTGCCTGCACAAAATCATCGTTAGGATGAATGTATCTCTGGCGTGCTGCCTTGCCCGTGACCCGGTTTCTTTCCGTCCCCTCTCCCGAAGGGTTTGGTTTTATCGGGATTCTCTTAATCGAATTGTATCAAAAAAAAACCGCCTGTCAAGTTATAACTTTAGATTTGTCAAGGCAAAGTAGAAATGTCCGGTGGTATGCGGGTGTTGGTGCAGGCTGATCCGTATCGGTGAGGAAAGTGACGGATGAGCTTGACATAGTTCCCCGGCAGCGCCGAGCGATCCGCCATATCCGTCCGAAGTATACTGTGGTATCCTTTTTTTTCGGCCCGCACCTACCTCTGCAGGCCCTCTCTCCCTCAGCAGAAGACAACGAGCATCTGCGTATCTTAGGAACGGGAAATGCCCCTCGGCTCATCGCTGGTGCTGACGCCTTTCGTTGTTTTGCCACGGGCGTAAGGTTACTTCCGGAAAGAAACACTTCATCGGTGGATAACGGAATGCTGAGTACCCCTCCGAGTTGATACTTTTCGGTGAGTTCGAATATGAAGCTTTCCGAGGGAAACATACATAGAAGTAAACAGTTCTTGATATGAACTTTAACAACTCTTAAACTTCGGAAAACCTATCTTAAAAATGGTTCCCTTATGGTCCGAAACCTGGGGAAATCCATTGCCTTTATGTGTCGGGGCAATATCCCGAATAAGCAGCGCAACAGTATCAGGTGAGTTGACGGAATCGAAATAGACCAGCACGCTTCCAGTCAAGGTGCTAATAGAAACTGCCTGATTCCTTCTCTGCTTAAAAGACCCGCTTCAAGGTGGTCTCTTAATGATTCCGAACGTTGTAAAGTCCGCCCACTTTGCAGCGCGCCCTTCCTGGTGTGGGCGATACCGTAAACTGACCTAAAAGCAATACCTTCTTGTCCCACTTTTTATTCTGTTCTTCATTCTATCCTCCCATGCATTGTATTTTATTCTTTTGATTCCCTATTTCGCCGCCCTTAAGTTAAGTAGTTATACCACCTGGCAATATAGTCGTATGGTGCAACAAGGAGAGGACAGAAGAGGTGTGTCTATTGCGGCCGGTATTACAAGCCTGATCCTAGGGTAACAAAAAGTGCGAAAGAGCTGCGGCGATCCAAAGTGCAGGGCAAAGCTCAAAAGGGAAAGCCAGAAGAAATGGGTA
>DMNE01000099.1:6715-7011 GCA_003453735.1 Nitrospiraceae bacterium
TAATCACGGTGTGCACAAGGTGTAGGGCGTTCTAATCCTTCAGGATGATTGCATGTTTAGCTCCCGATTTCCTATCATAGATCCTGAGCTTACAAGGCTACCGTCATGAGACTTCCAATAGAAATGTGGAGTCTACTAGTTGCGGCTTTCTCGCCCCCATTGATTTTGTCTGNNGCCCAGCGCCGAAACTGACTTTACATGCCGTATTAAACTACATTTTGCGAGTTTGATCGAAATATATAAAACCCACAACCAGTAGTTAAAAAAATGCACTGATCATGTTATAGTATCCACGA
>DMNE01000132.1:0-555 GCA_003453735.1 Nitrospiraceae bacterium
CAATGGGAGATCTCCGAAAAGACTGCCAGTCGGGCATGTCCTGCCTATGACGAACTCGTACGACAGGCTGCCGGTGGCACCATCATGTACAACGACGATACGCCAATGAGAATACTCGAATTGCTCAANNAAGAGGATGAAAGAACGGGAATCTTTACCACGGGGATAGTATCGGTGGTCGAGGAAAAGAAGATCGTGTTGTTTCGAACCGGACGGAACCATTCAGGCGAAAACATGACCGATTTACTCAGACTGAGAGACCAAGACCTCGGCCCTCCCATTGAAATGTGTGACGCACTTTCCCGGAATATACCCAAAGAGTTTGTAACCATCCTGGGTAACTGCTTGGCGCACGGACGGAGAAACTTCGTGGATGTGGTAAACAGCTTTCCAGAGGAGTGTCGGTACGTCATAGAAACGATTGCCCTTGTCTACAAACATGATGAGACGACAAAAGAAGAAACCATGACGCCTCAGGAACGGCTTACCCATCACCAGGCCGAAAGCGGTCCTCTGATGGAGCAGCTCTTCCAATGGATGACCGATCAGATGGAG
>DMNE01000132.1:646-7962 GCA_003453735.1 Nitrospiraceae bacterium
CGGGGATATCTTTATGAGCTTGATCCACACCTGCAAATTGCAAAAGATTAATCCCTTCGATTATCTGGTGGCATTGCAGAAACATTATCGCCAGGTATCCCAGAATCCCGAGCAATGGCTGCCCTGGAATTATAAGGCAGCACTTGCCACCCTGTCAGTATAGCGTTTCACCCAGTTCGAAAAAAAACACACGAGTCAAGCAGGCTTGCCGAAATCACACGATTTAGGAAACCTGTGCTCTATCCTTCTGAGCTAAGGAGGCTGTAGGGTTTGCTCGATATTATACACCAAAACATTATAAAAACGTGCTAAGGACCATCGCATTTCCTCGCGCTTCGTTTGAGGTGGGAATAAGTCCGGCGGAGGCGATGGGAAGTGGAGCCTTTGAGCCAGTGCGTAATCCGGTCAGGAGCAAGACTGGGTGGAGCGTTCAGAAACAGATGGACATGGTCGGATATGATCTCCAGGGCATGTAGACTCAGGCGATGCGGAATTCACCAGGAATCAACTTCATCCAAAAGTATGACCTCCTCCTTCTGAAGTCTCGTTGGGGAAGATGTCATTGGATTATCCGATCAGCTGCTTCATCCTGAAGGATGGAGCTTTCCTGAATATCCAGGCATAAAGATTTTCTCTGAATCCATTCTGTTCCCGTTCTCGTTATGCGCAGGATATCAACAGGCGGACCTACAAACGAAGGATTTGCTGAAATCTCCAAGTCAACCAGACTTCGAACTGCAGTTATAGGGTCAGTGCGATATAAGAAATACCTGTTCACCTGCAAGTAAGTCCTAATTGCTTCAGTTTGCCCTTCAAATAAAGTTATGAAGGGCGAATCACAATCCCCAGGACAGGTAAAGCGTCCGATCTCAAACGATAAAGAACCTGACGGTGAGATGATTAGCTTAAATGTTCTCACCAGGAGCACAAGTTGATCATTATCCACTCCGGCGATTATAAAAGTATGTATCGTATGATCGACGAATCTCTCTATAAAAAAAGCAGCATTGTCCTGTCTTGCTTTTTCTGCAATCTGCGAGAGATTCCCAACAAGGATCTTTTCTAGATTCTTAACCTTATCAGCGATTCTCGCGTTCCCCCGGAGCCCTTTAGCAATAACCTCCTTCAAGTTAAACTCAGGATCGAGATTTCCAGAGGACTCAAGCGGACCAATGCCCGCAGATCCTGCAGACGCAAAGAAAAAGTTTCCCGCCTGCACAATCTTACATTTCGCAACGCTTCCTTGCTCACCTACACTGTCGCTCATTTGAGTTAATGTAGTTTTGCTGTCGGCACCTATCACAATTTCATCGTTATTTCTGATGGCTACAATTGAGGTTGCAAATGCAGTTGACGAAATAAGAAACAAAACCACACAGATACTAATAGAGCTACGTACGCGTTTCACAATCACTATTATAAAAAATCTTATAAAGACATGTCACCTGGTCGCAGATGGTATTTGGCTTTGACCTGCTCGGAGGAAGAGAGTTAGAATAAATAGAGAAGACTCGGCCATTCCCGAAAGGCTAAACACCTCCTAAAGAAGAGGGCGGAAAGCTGCGGATCTTCGAAATGTGAAGATAGCCGAGTTAACGAAGGCTTGCAGGTTTCTTCGGTTTGCTCGGTCTTTTTCTGTAGTCGTCGTTATGGCCGAAGGAAAGGAGGCAACGCATGGCAGTTCAAGACAAAATAGATGTCCGTCAGTATTGTGACACCGTCTTAAGAGAGCTGAGTGAGATGAAAACAAAGCTCTTCGATATCGTATGCAAGGTAGAGTCGACGACTGCTGCAGAAGAAGCACGCAAGGCCGAATACTTTGATTTATTCGACATTGTGGATCATCTCGAGAAGAAGCTCGCCTTGCTTGAAAAGGATTGTCCTCTTGACTGGCGAGAGACAAGAATGGAGATCGAAAGCGGCAGAAAAAAACTTGACGATGAGATAAATTGGTGGTATGGCTAACATATTCAATATATTGGACTGATAAGAAAGCCTTAAGCGGAACATTTTTCTCCCCGTGAACCTACCCCTCTCTGCTTCATCGGCTATATATACTGGAATAGCTGCTTAGCGACTTGATAGATGCCAGAACAGCCAGGCATCTATTCTTTAGGATGAGGACTAGTTGGCCCAGGCACAACGTTCGCGTCCGGCTTCGCGGGGTAAACAAGCTGACACCGGGCATGCCTCGAGCAACGAAACTTGCAGAGTGCTAGCAACGGAGTTAGGCTAAGAGAAACGGGGGAGAATCGAGTTGAACAGGCTTTTCCTGAAAAAAAAGCTCGCAGAACTAACGACCGAGGCATTCGAAGAAAAGAAAGGACTTAAGAGATCACTCGGCTCAATAAACCTGATACTTCTTGGGATAGGCGTTATTATCGGAGCCGGTATATTCGTCCTAACAGGCCATGCAGCTGCCCAGATAGCCGGTCCGGCCATTACCCTTTCTTTTGTCATTGCCGGCGTCGCCTGTGCCTTTGCGGGACTCTGTTACGCAGAGCTCGCATCGATGATTCCTGTCGCAGGAAGCGCATACACCTATGCTTACGCGACTCTTGGGCAGTTCGTAGCCTGGATTGTCGGATGGGATCTTGTTCTCGAATACACACTCGGATCAACGACTGTAGCTATCGGGTGGTCTGGGTATTTCGTCAGTTTTATGAAGGACCTCGGGATAATGCTTCCGCAGGCCTTCACTTCACCGCCGATAAATTACAGCATCGAAAGCGGGTGGGTCGCCACGGGAGCCGTCTTCAACCTTCCCGCCGTAGTTATAGTAGCGATTATCACCTTGACACTTTCGCTTGGCATAAAAGAGTCGGCCACAGTAAATGCGACTGTTGTAGTCGTCAAAGTCGCGATTATCCTCGTATTTATCGCTGCCGGAGTTTTTTTCATAAAACCCGAGCTATGGCATCCCTTTATCCCTCCTAATAGGGGACATTTCGGTGTTTTCGGATTGAGCGGTGTCTTGAGGGGTGCCGGCGTTATCTTCTTCGCCTATATTGGGTTTGATGCAGTATCGACGCTCGCTCAGGAATCAAAAAACCCACAGAAGGACATGCCAGTTGGTATCCTAGGAAGTCTCTTCATCTGTACGATCCTATACGTGACCGTTTCGCTGATCTTGACCGGCGTTGTGCCTTACACTGAGTTGAACGGCCCTGCGCCGTTTGCTGTGGCACTTGATGCCATGCACCTTCATATCTTTTCACCTCTCCTGAAGATCGGTGCGATCGCGGGACTGACCTCCGTGATTCTCGTGCTCATCCTCGGACAGACGAGGATTTTTTTCTCNNATGAGCAAGGACGGGCTTCTGCCTCCCGTCCTCTCAAAAATACATGCTAAATTCAGAACCCCTTACATCATCACAATTATTGCCGGTTGCGTGACTGCTGTAATGGCTGCCCTTCTGCCTATCGGCGTTGTTGGAGAACTCGTGAGTATCGGTACTCTTCTCGCCTTTGTCATAGTCTGTGCAGGTGTTTTAATACTTAGATACACTGATCCCGAGGCAAAACGGGCGTTTAGGGCACCGGGAGGGTCTTCCACCCCGATCCTCGGCATTATCACCTGTCTCTATCTCATGTCGGGTCTCCCGAGGGATACGTGGATGCGGCTTTTTGCCTGGCTGATCATCGGCCTTGTGGTCTATTTCGGTTATGGGATCAAGAAGGCCCGGAAAGAAAAATAACCTGAATGTCTCTTTTGTAATACACGCGAAATAACTTGAGGCTGAAAATGAGGCGTAGATTTCGTCTTGATGGACAATTCCGGCCTTTGAACCTGAAATTTTCCTCCCGATTTTTGTGCCACGATTTCCTCCTTTGCGGTAAATAAAGCTTATGGTGTGTTCAATGCCTTTGCAAGCATTTCTCGCCAGTTGTTGCCAAAAGAAAGGGACTCAGGAGAGCTGACAAGAAGGGATAGGCAATGAGATTTTGACACCGTCTGCTTTCTACGTTATTATTTGAGTAAATGGATGCATTGTTCTCATCAGGGTGAATTTTCCCCCTCGAGGATTAAAATTATTTTTAGGGAAGGGAGTCAGAAGATGAAGAAGGATAAGAAAACAATAAGAATCATGGGTATCGCGGTTGTGTGTCTTTCATTAACCTTTGGCAGTGGCTGCGCAACGCAAGGCCAGACAGGGGCGGCCGCAGGTGCGGGAGCGGGCGCCCTTATCGGCGGCCTTGCCAATATGGGCGGGTCCTGGGGAGCAACAGCTTTGATTGGGGCAGGGATTGGTGCCGGGGTCGGGTATCTCATCGGCAATGAACAGGACAAAAAGGAGGCTCAGAAGCGACAAGCCGTCAGCGAGGAAGAGACCAGACCGCTTGGCAACACGACCTGGCAGGTCATCAGCATAGTGCCGAAGCCCGAGAAGTCCTACAAGTCAATTGTTTCTCACTTCAGGAAGGACGGTACCGTTGTGACGACAAAAACGAATATGAAAGGTGATGTTGAGAAGACGACCGAGGGATACCGCATAGTGGGGTCGACTCTCATCCTGAATAAGCCTGGCTATGTGGAGAACGCCAAATTCAAGATTGAAGGGAATAAGCTGATCATAGATTACGGAAACAGCAGCGCTGTCTTGCAGCGCGTCAGTTGATGTAGCGTCTTTGTTTCAGCTGCAAGCAGTTCTTTGTAGGCGATCAAAGGGGTCTGTAGCAACCGCAGCTGCCATGCAATCGACTCGTCGATGCCGATGCATAGCATTGTCCAGTGTTGAACCGAGTATTTATGAGGAGAGGAAGGCAAATCTTTTCGCTTCTCCATCGCTTTTTCTGCGGAACGCCAAAAGCATCAATAATTGAGCAGCAATACCAAGAACCGTATATGTACGATCATGATCATACCTCCGAAACATGCGGCAAGTAGCGTAATTGGCAGACGCAAAGGACAGAGAGCCAGTAAACTTCGGATGAAAGTTGAACAAGCAGAGGCGCCGCATTCTCCATCCCGGGCAGTTGCCACGGTGGAGTTAGGCGCCTGCGGGTTTCTCAGGGTCTGCAATTCTCTATAGCATTTCCATTCACTAATAACCTTCCGGTGGTATTTCGTAATCAGAACTACATTATAGGTTCGGGTTATAAATATACATTATGTTTGTAGGTGCAGCGAGTTAAGAGCTTCACCGGGGACTTTAACTGCATCCCTCGGTTTCTTTCTATGATTCTATGAGTTAGACGGTTGCGATTCTCCTCGGATTTCGGATATAATGATTTGGCTTTAGAGGTTAGCGATACAGGGTTAACAGAGATGAAACGTGTTCAGAGAAGTTGCCAAGGCATGCCAGATGTCACAAGCCTCTCGCATACAAGTTATGAAAAGGGATTCAGACGACTGTATTTTTCTTTGGTGGAGGTATTAATTTATGAGGTTCGAAAAAAAATCTGCCGTTAATCTGTCCAGCCGCAGGATAAGCCGCAGAGGCTTTCTTGTGGCAGGGANNCGTATAGGGTCCGCGCCAAGAGTCCTTTCTCCTGAAAGAACACTGTCCTTTCATAACACCCACACAGGCGAGAATATAAAAGCCCCTTACTGGTGCGAGGGGACTTATGAACCGCAAGCGCTGGCTGATATTAACTACATATTGCGCGACTTCCGCACCGGGGAGGTGAAGGAGATCGATACCGATTTATTAGACCTCCTTTTTGCTCTTCATCAGAAACTGGAAAGTACTGTCCCTTACCATATTATTTCCGGCTATCGATCTCCTTCAACGAATTCATTTTTGAGTATGATTAGTAAAGGAGTGGTAAAAAACAGCATGCACATTTACGGAAAGGCGATTGATATACGTCTCCCCGGTTATCAACTGAAGACGTTGCAGCGTGCTGCAGTCGAACTTCGGAAGGGAGGCGTGGGATATTATCCCTCATCTGATTTTGTCCATGTAGATGTGGGAAGAATGCGCTACTGGTAGAGCCCGGGCGAGCATTCGCTCGATGACAAGCGCCAAAAACTCTGTTGGCTAAAAGTGCCTTGACGTCAGGGGTGACATGATCACACAGAGTCTGTCTAAGAGCTTCTAAAAAACACAATTGCTCAGCTGATTTTATCTCTGCATCTAATAAAATCAATTCATAAAAAGACCCAAAATCAGGCAACCCCATACCTGAGCAGAGAAGCACAATAGTGGGCCCGAATTATTATGCTGAGAGGTCTCGAAAAGAACAGTACTCTAAGGAACTTCCGTGCCTAACAATTGCATCCTATCTCCGAGTTCGATAGAATTCAATTGGGAAAGAATTATGATGATTGGGATGCGTATTTTTTTTGATGAGAAGGTGAAGCCATGACATTTTGCTACTGTCCTTTCCGCACCCTGGTGAGGTCTCTCATCTGTTGCTCCGTCTTTTTCTTTTTGCTTTTATCGCCGTCGGTAGCTGCCACGGAGGAACTCCATCCTCTCTCCATCTCATTGGAGGGGTATGATTACCCATATAGCGTTGATTTTCTGCAGGTCACCATCGAAGGACAGGACTTGCGGATGGCCTATATGGACGTCCCGCCAAATGGCAGGGATAATGGTCGGGTTGTCATGCTTCTCCACGGCAAGAATTTCTTTGGCACCTACTGGACGAAAACGATCCGAGCCCTTGCACAGAATGGCTATCGGGTAATCGTTCCGGACCAGATCGGTTTCGGCAAGTCGTCGAAGCCGAACATCCATTACAGCTTTCACCTTCTTGCCGCTCTCACAAAAAAGCTTCTCGATTCTCTCGGCGTGAAACAGGTCGCGGTGGTGGGACACTCTATGGGAGGGATGGTGGCCACTCGATTTACCCTAATGTACCCTGAGACGGTGACCCACCTAATTCTTGAAGATCCGATCGGCCTGGAGGACTACCGTACTTTTGTCCCATACGCTCCAGTAGAAGATCTCTATCGGCAGGAGCTGCAGGCAACCCAGGAGAGCATCCTTGCCTACCACAAGGGGTATTACGTACGCTGGCAGCCTCAATACGGTGAATACGCCAAAGTGGCCGCAGAGTGGCGGCTGAGCGGCGAGTATCCGCGCCTCGCCTTGGCGTCAGCGCTGACATACGAGATGATCTATGAGCAGCCGGTCTGCTATGAATTCGCCAACATCCGGGCGAAGACCCTTCTCGTCGTCGGGGAGAATGACCGGACTGTAGTGGGGAAGGGACGAGTGCCAAAGGAGCTTCTCCCCAAAGTGGGACAGTATCCTGAGCTAGGACGGCGAACAGTCGCGCAGATTCCTGGCGCAACGCTGGTTGATATTCCCAACGTAGGGCATGTGCCCCACCTCGAGGCATCAGACCGGTTTCATGAGGAGTTG
>DMNE01000518.1 GCA_003453735.1 Nitrospiraceae bacterium
GGGTAGTTACCGCGGTTCTGGAGTGAGACAACGATGAGAGATATAATTCTGTTTCAGTGTACAGAATGCAAGAATCGGAACTATTCGAGTATGAAAAACAAAAAGAATACGACTGAGAAGTTGCAGTTAAAAAAGTATTGTAGAAGCTGCAGGAAGCATACCGTACATAAAGAGACAAAAGCTTAGAGAACCGAATCACAACGGCTGAAAAATATTCAGATTTGAGATTTGGTATGAGGAGTTTTATATGGGAGGGCATAGGCCAGTAGCTCTAACGGCTAGAGCATCGGACTCCAAATCCGAGGGATGGGGGTTCAAATCCCTCCTGGCCTGCCATAATAACAGTCCACGGGCCAAGAATGAACGGCAGGGGATGGTGAGGTCATTATGAACAAAATCAGAGAGTTTTTTAGGGACGTAAAGGTGGAAATCAAGAAGGTTGTCTATCCAACGAAGGATGAGCTCATTGGTTCCACGTGGGTAGTAATAACAACGGTCATCGTCGTCTCTATCTTTTTGGGAATCGTTGACTTCGGGCTTACGAAATTTGTAAAGATAGCATTTAAGGTAGGCTAATGGCAAAAAACTGGTATGTGGTTCATGCGTATTCCGGCTACGAGGAAAAAGTAAAGCAAAGTATAGAAGATAAGGTTGAGAAAAAGGCGCTCAAGGACAAGATCGCAAGGATTCTTATACCGACAGAAAGGGTCATAGAACTCAGGGCGGGGAAGAAAAGGGAAAGCGATAAAAAATTTTATCCCGGGTACGTACTTGTCGAGATGGAACTGGATGATGAGACGTGGCACCTCGTAAGAAGCACTCCCCGGGTTACCGGTTTTGTAGGCGGAACGAAACCTGTTCCGCTCCCTGAAGAAGAGGTCGATGTTATTCTTCAGCAGCTTGAACGAGGACCAGCCCCCCAGGTTAAGACCCAATTTCAGAAAGGGGAGAATGTCAGGATTATTGACGGACCGTTCAGCAATTTTATCGGGTTTATCGATGAGGTGGATATGGACCACGGGCGGTTGCGGGTTATGGTCAGTATATTCGGGAGGCAGACACCGGTAGAGCTAGGCTTTTTCCAGGTGGAAAAGGCATGAATGAGGGAATGAATCGATTGGGTAATTGTTTTTTAGGATTCTGAATGACTAAATTATGTCTTAGATTGATGACTTAGAAAGTGGAGGGTTAGATGGCGAAAAAGGAAGTTATAGCCCAGGTCAAGCTGCAGATTCCTGCGGGGAAGGCGAATCCAGCGCCCCCTGTCGGGCCGGCGCTGGGTCCTCATGGGGTCAATATCATGGAGTTTTGTAAGGCATTCAATGCCCAGACGCAGGCGATTACCGATACGATAATTCCTGTTGTTCTTACCGTGTATTCCGACAGGTCATTCAGTTTCATTACGAAGACGCCTCCGGCCTCTGAACTGATTAAAAAGGCGGCTGGTGTTGTGAAAGGTTCGGGGGTGCCGAATAAGGAAAAGGTTGGAAAGTTAACTTCAACCCAAGTGATGGAGATAGCAAAGACAAAGTTGCCGGATCTGAATGCGCACTCTTTGGAGAAGGCAGCTGCGATCATCCGGGGCACTGCGAGGAGTATGGGGGTCGATATTATTGACTAGGAGAACATACAGCCTTGTTGAAACCACAGAGAAAAGGGGTATAAGAACAGGGAGAAAAGCGTTCATTGCCATTGCCGATGGTGGCGGTCTCTGCGGTAAAGGTTTTCGAAAAATAATATTCTCGAATTCGGAGGGTTAGGATGGGAAAGAAAATAGAGGCCGCTGGCACAAAGATCGAGCGTACCAAAGAGTACGCTCTTGAGGATGCCGTAAAGCTTGTTAAAGAGCTAACTTATGTAAAGTTTGATGAGACTGTTGACATGGCCCTGAACCTCGGGATAGACCCGAAGAAGTCTGACCAGATGGTGAGAGGGACTGTTGTGCTTCCCCATGGGACGGGTAAGAAAGTCAGGGTTCTTGTCTTTGCAAAGGGTGAAAAGGAAAGAGAGGCAACTGAGGCTGGTGCTGATTATGTCGGGGCCGAGGACCTCGTGGAAAAGATACGGAAGGGCTGGCTGGACTTCGATAGCGCAGTTGCTACTCCGGATATTATGGGTCTTGTGGGAAAACTTGGTAAAATACTCGGTCCGAGGGGGTTGATGCCCAACCCCAAACTGGGCACGGTTACCTTTGATGTCGGAAAGGCTGTAAAAGAGATAAAGGCGGGGAAGGTGGAATATAAGACGGAAAAGGGCGGGATTGTGCATGTCCCTATCGGAAAGGTCTCATTCAACGAAACCTCGCTTGTTGCTAATGCGAAGATTGTTGTCGATTCGATTCTGAAGGCAAAGCCGGGCACAAGCAAAGGAAGGTATCTGAGAAAGATTACTGTATCCTCAACCATGGGACCGGGAATCAAGATCGATATTGGCAAACTCACCGCGAAGTAAGAGGTAGCAATGTTGTTATCGTGGCATCTCGATGCCGCCGTGGTTCTTGGCAGTGCTTTATTTGCAGGGTGTGTGATTGCGAGTTCCGGGCCTTGTCCGGTGTATATAAATTGTCAGAGACAGTAGGTGGTTTACCGTAAAGTCTGTCCGCCTCGTTCGGACGGGCTGCCTACCGAGACAGTGGGGTTCATTTATCCATGGTATGCCATTCAAAGAGCGTATCCAGGTTTCGATGACAACGGTCTCTGGGAAAGGAGGATCTTCTGAATAAGGAAGAAAAAGGAAAGGCTATAGCAGAACTGAAGGAAAAGTTCTCAGAGGCAAAGACAGTAATTTTTACGGACTACAAAGGCATGACCGTGGCCGAGCTGTCTGATCTGAGGCGGCTTCTCCGCGCTGGCGGAGTGGAGTACCGGGTGGTAAAAAACACTATCGCCAGAAGAGCATCGCAGGATACCCCAATATCCGTAGCGAAAGATGCCTTTAAAGGGCCGATAGCCATCGCCATAGGATATGATCCTGTAACAGCAGCCAAAAAGGTCATTGAGTTTTTAAAAAAGAATGAGAAGCTCAAACTGTGCGGCGGGGTCATCGAAGGAAAATATTGCGGGGTCCAAGAAGTGAAAGCCGTAGCAGCTCTGCCGCCGCGGGAAGTGCTGCTCTCAGTCCTTGCCGGTACATTGCAGGCACCGTTAAGCAAGCTGGCCGCAGCGCTCTCGGCGACAGTCAGCAGTTTCGGGTATGCACTAGCTTCTTTAAAAACAAAACGTGAAACGTGATGGGTAAACTATTTGAAGTCTGATAACGGATTAATTAAGTAAAAATCTAAAGGAGGATGTGGAATTATGGCGATTACGAAGGAACAGGTTTTTGAGTTTATTGATACCATGACGATACTCGATATGTCACAGTTCATAAAAGAGTTCGAAGAGAGATATGGAGTCACAGCGGCAGCCCCCGTTGCCGTTGCGGCGGCGCCAGGTGCAGCCGCAGCAGCTTGGGAGCGATCAGGTATCGATGAAACGCGAAGTTCTCCGGGACGAACCCGATCTGCTGCTTGGCGCGGACGTCTCCGGGCTGGCACCCGAGCACGCGGACCTCGCCGGAATCGGCGAGCAGGAATCCCATCAGGATATTGATGCTGGTGGTCTTGCCCGCGCCGTTCG
>DMNE01000355.1 GCA_003453735.1 Nitrospiraceae bacterium
GGCATAGGTGGCCGAATGTCTGCGGAGGTCGTGGGGAGATATCTTGATGTTTAGCTTTGTGCCGAGTCCGACGATCATATTTCTGACGGAGGTATAACAGATAGGAAACACTCTGTCATTCGATGAAAACTTCCCGGCGGTTATATAGTCAGCCAGTCTGGTGGCTATATGCTCCGGCATAAAGGCGACTTCGGCTTCCCTGCCTGATTTTGGCTCCTGGATCATCAGTTTCCTGCCGGAAATATCCGTTGCCCTCAAATTGAGGACTTCCCCGATTCGCAGCCCGCAACGGGCCTGCAACTCCAATATCAACCTATTCCTTATGTTGCCGGAATTAAAGATGATCTCGTCCACCGTCTCCTTGTCCAGGATTTTCCTTGGATTATGCGGGATATTTCTAAATGCCTTGGACAACACCGGAGTGTCACAGGGATTCTTGATATTGAGTCCCGCTGCCTCGATAATGTAATTCAGAAACGCTTTAATCTGGGCAAAGCGCAGGTGGCGTGTTGACCTGCTCAGTTCCCTGGTGCATTGCTCAAGGAAAGAACCCATGTCATCCGGCTTCAAGGACTCCACATGAACATCGGAAAACCTTAACTGGAACTGGTCAAGAAACCTGCTGTAACTTTTGAACGTGTTTTTCCTGACTGTGGACCTCAAATGCTGCCTGTAGGCTTCTACTGCGTCTTTTACTATCGTTTCGAACCCTCCAAACGACTTCGACGATCGATATCTTCGTCCGCCGACGCTTATTAATCTATTACTACTCCCTAAGAGACGGAGCCCGCATTAACTCTGGCGAACCTTTTGGGCCGTTTGATATTTCTCACTCTATAATATATACTTTTAATATATATTTCAGGAGGCGCGAAATGAGAACTGCAAGAATATTTCAAAATGGCCAGAGCCAGGCCGTCCGCTTACCCAAAGAATTCAGGTTCAAGGACGAACAGGTGTATATAAAAAAATCAGGGAATGTCGTTATCCTTATCCCCAAGAGCGAGTCCTGGGATTCTCTCATAGACAGCCTGGGAAAGTTCTCGGATGACTTTATGGTCGAACGGAATCAGCCTGGAACTCAAACGAGGGAGAGCTTCTGATGAAATTCATGCTGGATACCAATATCTGTATTTACCTCATTAAACAGAAGCCCGAAAAGGTATTGCGGCATTTCCAAACCTGTTCCGTGGGAGATATCGGGATTTCCTCCATTACTCTCTCGGAACTTGAGTACGGCGTGGCAAAGAGTCAGCATATCCAGAAAAATCGGCTCGCTTTGGATGAATTCTTATTGCCTCTGGAAATCGCTATGTTCGACAAGCCCGCTTCGGAGAAATACGGAGCGATGCGGACAGCGCTGGAGAGGAACGGCACTCTGATAGGCTCAATGGACATGCTCATAGCTGCGCATGCGCTCAGCCTCGGCGCAACTCTCGTCACAAATAACACAAAGGAATTCAAGCGTATCAAGGATCTCAAAGTAGTGGACTGGAGTAAGTAGGAAGGGGTAGGAGCAAACGCTGTTTTGCGGGAAGCCCTAATGCACGCGTTGTTTAATCCATGTATCCAACTCCTTGCGCGGAATCACCTCCAATATTTGAAGTTCGTTACTTTGCGTCCTGCGGACAATAAGCCGGTGGTGAATGCCGATCCTGATCCGGTAATGGTCCGGCACTCTCTCC
Organism: Nitrospiraceae bacterium; assembly: GCA_003453735.1. GTDB lineage: Bacteria > Nitrospirota > Thermodesulfovibrionia > Thermodesulfovibrionales > UBA9159 > UBA9159. Next base: position 1,686 of record DMNE01000355.1, read on the forward strand.
AGCGCCCTTTTCGCATGGGACCGCAAGACGGCCATAAAAAATTACACACATAGAAAAATCGAAGGGATTGAGATACAATAAGACAAAGAAAATCAATGAAGACACTGTCGGCAGAAGAGAAAGAATTGTATATAAGAGAAAAGGCGAGGGAACATGTTCTTGAAACCGGCGAAAAAATTTCATGGTCGCTGCATGCCGTCAAGAAACTTAGAATTGAAGCGTAGCGTCTGAGCGGAAGAGAGGATAGTCTGAAGGAAAGTATAGTAGTCGAAGATTATGCCATGGAAGGCAGGCCGCTGCCTGGCTGCTTAATCCTCGGCTTTATTGGCTTAAATCCCGTTCATGCAGTTATAGCTATCGACAGGGATTATGATAGAATATTTGTGATAACAGTTTATAAACCTTCCCTGGAGAGGTGGGAAAATGACTGGAGAACAAGAAAAACAAAAGAATAAGAAATGCCCGCTTTGTGGAGGGGAACTGCACGATGGCATCACAAACGCACCTTTTTTTGAAGGTGAAAAGATTGTTGTTATCAAAGAGGTTCCTGCAGAGATTTGTTCAGAGTGCGGCGAGTCTTATGTGAAAAGCAGTGTCGTCGATGGAATTGAGAGGCTTCTGGACAAGATTGAAGATATCGATTCTGAAATGTCAGTAGTGCATTACAAAGCCGCTTAGATAACAAATCGGCTGGAGGTAACGTATTTGCCTCCGGCCTTTACATGCTCTTTGCAAGCCATTCATCAAGCCATCAGCATGGTGGACTGCCCGCCCTTTACATACTATGACTGTAACAACTCGGATTTGGAAACAATTCATCTCCCTCGACAGCGAGACAGGGAACGAAATTTCTATCCGCGTTCAACTTTTTCGCCAATTGGAACTCCTTTATCGATAGACCATGTTAGGAATGACGGCCGGATTTGAAACACTGCATTCTCCCACATCATAAAATATCCTGATAAACAGTTTCAACTGGAATGCCGTATCCCCAAAAAAGAAATTTCACGGTCTGTCTGAAATCAAAAATGAATAAATCCACAGGAGGCAATNNCCACGACCAGTTGAAGGAGTTCGGCGCAAGGCTTGTGAATACCGAACTCAGCGCCGAAGACAGAACCGAGGTTGTTCAGGAGTACAGAAAGAAGAGAAACGAACTCGACCGCAGGATGGTCAAATTCTCCAGGAACTCGGCTTTCAAGAAAATGTTGTACTCGATAAACACTATGACCATCGAGAACTT
>DMNE01000403.1 GCA_003453735.1 Nitrospiraceae bacterium
GAGCCGGATGAGCCGAGAGGCTCCTGTCCGGTTCTGCGAGGGCCTGGCGGGGAAGTTCCGCCGGGCTACTCACCTCGTAATGGGATTTCAATACCGTGACGATGCAGAGAGATTCCTCAAGGAGCTCAGTGAGCGATTCCGGAAATACTCGCTGGAACTCCACCCGGAGAAGACACGTCTTATCAGGTTCGGTCGCTACGCGGCAGCGGACTGTAAGCGCGTTGACGGGCGGAGAAAGCCTGAGACTTTCAATTTTCTGGGGTTCACGCACTATTGCGGAACCAGCAGAGATGGGAAGTTCAAGGTGAAACGGAAAACGATGAGGAAGAGACTCACATCGAAACTCCATGAGGTTAAGGCAGAACTCAGAAAGCGGATGCATCAGGCGATACGCCTTCAAGGTACGTGGCTCCGGTCCGTGGTAAGGGGCTATTTTGCTTACCACGCTATTCCGGACAATGCGGACGCCTTGGTAGTATTTCGCAAGCGAGTTGCAGAGTTATGGTATCGGACTCTCAGGAGACGAAGTCAACGGACTCGAATGACGTGGGAGCGAATGGCGGAAATCATCGCCTCATGGCTCCCACCCGTACGAATCTTACATCCTTGGCCTGAGAAGCGGTTTGCCGCAATGACCCAAGGTAGGAGCCGTGTGAAGTAATTCTTCACGCACGGAACTGTGCGGGGGGTGCCGGGTAACCGGCATCCCTACCGCGACCGCGGTGGAACGGCCCATCCGACCTAGACGAGAATGACCTTTCTCATTGCCTGTCCCTGAGTTCCCTGACATCCGCGCTTTTTTGATATAGCATAATCATTTTACAATCTCTTTTTGTTGTACCACTGACATGAGCCAGTGGATATCAGCTTCAAAGGAGATTGTGACATGAGCACGTTGAGAGAGCAAATGCAGGCGGATCTTCAGTTGATCGGCATCACCCCGAAGACTCAGCAGGTGTATCTGAGAGAGGTGAGCAATTTCGAAAACTATTTTGAGAAGTCCCCAGACCTTCTGGGAGAAACAGAGGTGAAGGAGTATCTGCTTTACTTGTTGAACGAGAGACACCTATCGCAGGGCACATTCCGGTATTACGTATCGGGCCTGAAATTCTTGTATAGAACGACCCTGAAACGCGAGGACGTTGTGGCCAATATCCAGTATCCCAAACGCAAAAAAACGCTCCCTATTGTGTTAGCCTTGTCGGAAGTGGAAGCCCTCTTTTCAGCTACGGAGAATATCAAGCACAAGGCACTCCTGATGATCACGTACTCAGCGGGACTGAGATTAAGCGAGACGTCACGTCTGAAGGTAACCGATATCGACAGCAAGCGCATGATGGTGAGAGTGGAGCAGGGGAAAAGGAGCAAGGACCGCTACACGCTCTTGTCCCAGACCGCCCTGGAGTGCTTACGGCACTACTGGAGGGAATATCGTCCCAAGGAATGGTTATTCGAGGGGCAGAAGGAAGGGACTCATATAGGGCACACGGCGATACGGCAGATTTTCCTTGCTGCAAAGAAACGCGCCGGCATAACGAAGTCGGTCAGTGTCCATAGCTTGAGGCATGCCTTTGCGACTCATTTGATTGAGGCGGGAACGAGCCTTCACCATGTCCAATTGCTTCTGGGCCATAGGTCTCCGGTCACGACCACGATTTATCTTCATGTCAGTCAGCTGAACCTCTCGCAGGTGACCAGTCCCCTCGATAAGCCGAAACAGAGCTAACGCGTTTCAGTAGTTGCGATGCGTGCATCTGGCGGCGCCGAGGTGGCGGATATCTTCCGTCAGCACGGCCCTGAGTACAGACAATCTCATCGGCTGCCCCGTATCCATCGGCGGGTTATGGGAGCCATTGAGGCCTGCAGGACCTCTGCACTGGGCGGGCATAAGGACAAGTGCGACAGCTGCAGCCACATAGAGATCTTTTACAATTCCTGCCGAAACCGTCACTGTCCAAAATGCCAATTCCTCAGAAAAGAGCAGTGGATCGAGGCAAGAGCGGAAGATCTCCTTCCCGTACGATACTTTCATGTCGTCTTTACCCTCCCCGCAGAACTGAAGCCTCTTGTCTTAAGGAATCAGAAAGTCCTGTATGGTATCCTTTTCCGCTCGGTTTCGGAGACCCTTCTTGAATTGGCACAGAACCCGAAACATCTCGGCGCTCGTATCGGCTTCATGGGCATACTGCACACCTGGGGACAGAATCTCATGGACCATCCTCATATCCACTGTGTGGTTCCCGGGGGCGGCCTCTCTCCTGACGGAAGTCGCTGGATCTCATCGAGAAAAGAGTTCTTCATTCACGTCAATGTCCTGTCGAAACTGTTCAAGGAGAAGTTCCGGGCATACCTGAAAAGAAGCTACGATTCCGGCGAACTCTTCTTCCCCGACGATATCAGTCATCTCAAGGAGCGTTACGCCTTCGAGAGGCTTAGGAGGATGCTCTACCACAAAAAATGGGTTGTCTATTGTAAGCCCCCTTTCAACGGCGCCGAAGGGGTCTTCGAGTACCTCAGCAGATATACTCACAGAATAGCCATCAGCAATAACCGCATCCTTAAGGTTGAAGACGGCAAGGTCTCTTTCCTCTGGCGAAACTACGCCGACAACGATAACGTGAAGCCCATGACTCTTGAAGCCAGCGAGTTCATCAGAAGGTTTCTTCTCCACGTTTTGCCCGACGGGTTCGTAAAGATCCGCTATTACGGCCTGCTGGCGAATAAAAACCGTAAGGGCAACATCGCTCTGTGCCGTGAACTTCTCGGCGAATCCAAGATCGAAACAAAACACAACGACATACCGGAAACGTGGCAGGAACTTTTGCTGAGGGTCTCCGGTGTCGATGTCACGACTTGTCCTGTCTGCAAGAAAGGCAGGTTGATTACTGTCGAGATCTTGTATCCGTCACAGTGTCACGGCCCTCCAAGGAAACACGGACATGAACTCTGATTACAACGCGGAAATCATCGCTCGACCCTCTCGCGAAAAAAACAGGTTTTTTCGCCGAACTCCCTTATTGTCTGAAATCCCCTGTTTGTGCGTAGATCGCATGCACATCCACCCACTCGGACAATCGATACATCCACCAAGACAAGAAAACCTGCTCAAAAATCACTCTCAAAGCATCAAGACGTTATCCAACCCTGCAGATAATAAATACATCCGGTGCTTTGAAAACCCACAGAACGCGTAGCGGCATCGTTCTTCCCACTTCAATCTTCAATTGCATACCACATCCGATACGGCAACGCCTTTTTCTTCCTCCGCAACAGAAGATTGAAGCTTAACCGAAGTCTTACCAAAGATCAAAGAA
>DMNE01000402.1:0-2629 GCA_003453735.1 Nitrospiraceae bacterium
GGCATTAAGTAGACGCTTCAGACAGGGTGATTTAACCGAAGAGCAATATGAGTCCCTGATAGCTAAGTTTGCCAATGAATGGGGACGATTTGCGGCAGTAGACTTTGATGAATTGGAGGCCGGGCGTCTGGTGAACCTATATGGTTTGCGAGGTTTCGATGCTGTTCATCTCTCCGCTGCAACACTGCTGAAGGAAAATCAGAACAATGTTTCGCTGTCATTTTCATCCTTTGATGAGAAGCTGAACGATGCTGCATCTACCGAAGGTTTTACGATTCTCTCTCCACCATAATCCGGTCTTCGATATTTACAACCTACATTTNNCGCCGGGATAAACCGGCATAGAGTAGAGAATGAAAGAGTCTTACATTGAAGGTGTAGCCGACCACAATGGCCCTGAGTCAGGCATGCATATCCGTAAGGGTGTGTGTGAAGCAATGACAGGGGTACGTGCAGGCAGGGTATTGAGCCGCGAAAAGGGTGTATTCCAGGGTGCCGACGCTGTCGGAATATGCGGAAGGCAATACGGACATGAGCAAGAAAGGTGAGCGCGTGTCCGACCCTGCGCGGTCGAAGACCCCTAGCATGCACGGAAACTCTATGCGCGAGAACCGGGAGATCCCGCATTCCTCCGCTGGGAATGGAACAGTGGAACGTGTTGAGAAGACCAAAAGTCGCACGTCAACAATGAACGGATGCGGGAAGTCGGACAGGCCCGTACTACCCGCGAGACTGCCGAACAAGACAGAAGAATCTGTGGCGGAGGCAGTGGAGGAAAGGGGCTTGGCCAAGGGGAAAGCGGTACAGCAAAACACATTACGGACACAGGGCCGGACAAATGACGTGCCAAATGCGCTGGACCGCATACGTCAGGCAGCTATCAGGAACAAGGAAGAACAGTTCACTGCGCTCCTGCACCATATCACTGTGGAAAGACTCCAATCAGCATTCTACGAAATTAAGAGGACTGCTGCCGCCGGAGTTGACGGAGTGACATGGCACTGGTATGAAGAAGGCCTAGAAGATAAACTTCAGGAACTGCATGGCAGAATTCAGCGGGGAGCGTATCGTGCAAAACCGTCGAGGAGGGCATATATACCCAAGTCTGATGGTAGGCAAAGGCCACTGGGCATATCGTCGTTAGAGGATAAAATAGTACAGCGAGCTGTCGCTGAAGTCCTCAATGCTATATACGAGGTGGACTTTGTCGGCTTCTCATACGGATTCCGACCTGGACGTAAGGCGCATGAAGCGCTTGATGCACTAGCAATTGGTATCCGGAGAAAGAATGTGAACTGGGTGCTCGATGCAGACATTCGTGGATACTTTGATTCCATTAACCATGAACGGCTGATAAAGTTCATCGGGCGCCGGATTTCGGACAGGCGTATCCTTCGGCTCATCAAGAAATGGCTGAAGGCAGGAGTCATCGAAAACGACAGAGTTACAACGAGCGATGAAGGAACTCCGCAAGGGGCGTCGATTTCACCAATACTTTCGAATATCTACCTTCATTATGTCCTGGATATATGGGTGCAGAAGTGGAGGAAGACGGAAGCTAGAGGTGATGTGGTCATAGTTCGTTGGGCCGATGATTTCGTCATGGGATTTCAATATCAGGACGATGCAGAAAGGTTCCTCAAAGAGCTTCACGAGAGGTTTCGGCAGTATGAGTTGGAACTGCATCCTGAGAAGACGCGGCTTATTAGGTTCGGACGTTTTGCACGTCAGGACTGTCAGCGCTTCGATGGGAAAAGGAAGCCGGAGACGTTCGATTTTCTTGGGTTCACGCATGCCTGCGGCGTTCGCAGGGATGGGCAGTTCATAGTGAAACGGAAAACGATGAGGAAGAGATTTACGGCGAAACTTCATGAGATCAAATCCGAACTCAGAAAGCGAATGCATGAATCGATCGGCGATCTGGGTTCATGGCTTCGATCAGTGGTAAGAGGATATTTTGCTTACCATGCTATTCCAGGCAACTGGAAGGCCCTAGGAGCGTTCCGTATTCAAATTGCAAAGTTATGGTATAAGATCCTCAGGAGACGTAGTCAGCGGAATCGTATGACTTGGGAGCACATGCGTAAAGTAGTTGACCATTGGCTCCCGCCAGCCCACATTCTCCATCCTTGGCCTGAACAGCGGTTTGCCGCAATGACTCAAGGCAAGAGCCGTGTGAAGTAATGCTTCCAGCACGGATCCGTGCGGGGGGTGCCGGGTAACCGGCATCCCTACCGCGACCACTTTTTTCGTAAAAAATGGCAAAAGGGTTCGGAGCCATCTTTCTAAGCAGCTGAATTTAAAGAAAACCGTTCTGGAAATTTGTCAGAATATTCCAAATAGTGACTAATTTTATTGATATTAAGCTTGACATGTGTGGATTTATATGATATAGTAGTGACTATGTATATCCGCAAGAGTGTGCGAAAATATGGCAAGAGGACCTACGTCAATCATCTGCTCGTCGAATCGGTACAAACTCCCCAGGGTCCCAGACAAAAAACGATCTGCTCATTGGGAGATCTCAGTCCCCGGCCAGCAAAGCAATGGCTTGAGCTTGCCCATAAGCTCGAAGATTCCTTAGCAGGACAGGGTGAGTTGTTAGCCGATACCGATGAAGAGACGAGAG
>DMNE01000402.1:2681-2836 GCA_003453735.1 Nitrospiraceae bacterium
GATCGGGATTGGATAAAATCCTGGGGGATGTCGGGCTGAGCGACAAGGCAAGAATAATGACGTGCACGATGACGCTGAACCGCTTGATCTTTCCTCTTTCTGAACATGCGATGCCGGACTGGATCAGGAGTACAGCGATCGAGGATATCCTGGGA
>DMNE01000202.1 GCA_003453735.1 Nitrospiraceae bacterium
GGTGGGACTGATCGCAGGCATGATAAAGGATAAAGATCCTGGTGTGAGAAGTGCTGCTATTGATGCCCTTGGGAAGCTGGGAGACAGGGCAGATACTGAGACGGTGGGACTGATCGCAGGCTGGTTGCGGGATAAAAATCCCGGTGTGAGAAGTGCTGCCGCTTGGGCCCTTGGGAAGCTAGGAGACAGAGTAGATGCTGAGACAGTGGGACTGATCGCCGGCAGGATGCGGGATGAAGATCCTCATGTGAGAAGTGCTGCTGTTGATGCCCTTGGGAAGCTGGGAGACAGGGTAGGTGCTGAGACGGTGGAACTGATCGCTGGCAGGTTACAGGATGGAGATTCTGATGTGAGAAGGGCTGCTATTTGGGCCCTTGGGAAGCTGGGAGGCAGGGTAGATGCTGAGACGGTGCGACTGATCGCCGGTAGGGTACGGGATAGAGATTCTGATGTGAGAAGGGCTGCTATCGATGCACTTCAAAGAATAACCGCACAAGAAACATCTCTTGACCCGCTGTGGTCTTTATCCACGCGGTTTGTGCGTTTATTCAGGGCAGTATTCTCAGGTAGGAAGCTTCGTTAGCTTCTGTATCTTCTCGGATACAAGTTCTTCACGAATGTCGATCTTTAGAATAGTAATCGTAAACTTCTTGCTCAGGTGAAGTGCGGAGTGCGCTTAATCCTCTGTCATTCCCGAAGGTGTTTTATTCTGGGTATGCTTTCGCTTGAGTTTCGGTTTTTGTGGAAAAAAATAAAATGTGCTTGTTGTAACCTCAGGTTCTGCAGCCGCCCACTTGACAAGAACCTCTTCTATCCAAAAAAATAAAGCGTTATGAGAAAGATACTTATAGTCAATGACCCTAAATCGGCAGTGGAAGAAGAAAGTATTCTCGGTAATAAAAATTTAATGATATTCATTGCGACATCGAGCGAAGAAGCACTTACTATTCATAAGAGAGAAAAGGTCGATCTCGTCATCACAGATCTTGACATGCCTGGAATGAGCGGAGATACTCTGTGCTCCCTCATTAGAAAAGACGAGGTTCTCGGGAAGGTGCCGGTACTCATCGTTTGTGGTAATAAAAAGTCTGACCTTGAAAGATGCACAAAGTGTGGGACCAACTCGCATATTACAAAACCTCTTGACCCTGTTCAGTTTCTTGAGAAGGTGAGCCAACTCATTGACGTCCCTAAAAGATCTGGAGTAAGAGTTTTCACGAATATCTCTGTCAAGGGCACATTTGAAAATGAAAAATTCTTCTGTACCTCTGTTGATATAAGCACCTCCGGAATCCTGATCGAGTCGGACAGGGCTATCTCCAAAGGTGATACCATAACATGTTCCTTCTTCATCCCAGGCTCCTCGAATCGCGTTGTCGTCGACTGTGTCGTCATGAGAGTTATGAACATTGCTTCCAATGTTTACCACTATGGAGCAAAGTTCCTTAATCTCGATCCTGGCAATAAGTCGGCTATAAACGAGTTCGTACGTAAAAAGACAAGTTAAAATTGTTACGGTCCGGACAATGGGTGCACACCAATGCGAAAAAGGCTGTGCTGAGATAGGGGTCTCCCCTGTCCAGAAGGATAACTACAATTATCCCATCTCTGATTTTTTTCAGTCTTTTTTGATGCGACCCACGTGGCAGCACCGCTACTTATGCCGACAAGGGAGAGTAGTTGTTACACGAGCACTCAGTATTCCTAAGAGCCTATTATTTCCGATCGCAATCGTGAATAAGTAACAGTTTTTTAAATGTGGATTACAGGGAAGGATCTGAAAAAGTGATCGTTGATATGCTAGGAGAGGTAAATGCTGCTTCTCCTGACGTGGTACGGTACGAAATCTGCACATATTCGGGAGTCCTTTGCAAGGAAGATGTACTTCTTCCCGAGAGTGACGCGTTTTATCCATGGGCATAAGGTTTCTCGGAAACAGACACTTTACCGGTCAATGACGACACGCTATCCGTAGCCAACCAATTTCAAGATAACAATCTAATCTATTCACGCCCTGAAACCTCAAACTTCTTCTCATTTTTTGAGGGAGAAAAAGTAAAGTTCTTAAAACACCAACCGGTAAAGTGTTATCATTTTGACTTTGGTGAGATCTATGAAATTATCGGACTGTAATGCACACAAGATTTTCTTCCCTTGTTTTTTGGTATCAGTGTGCTACTTGTGTTACACTATGGCAAAGACTAAGGAGGTGTTTATGCCTACGAAGAATCCCCGAATAAATGTCGTTTTGAATCCGCGTATTTATGCTGAGGTGCAGACCCTTTCAGAAGCGAGAGGTCTTTCGATGTCTTCTGTTGTCGAGGGTCTCATCGAGGATGCGCTGGAGATTCAGGAGGACATAGCTTTGGCTGCGCTTGCGGATGAGAGAAAGAAATCTCTCAAGAAATCAGAGCTTGTTTCTCATAAAAAGGCTTGGAGCTGAAGTGCCGTTTACAATCAGCTATCACAAGGAAGTAGGGAACCATGATATCCCGGCGTTGCCAGCTGCTATGAAGGCAAGAATGAAGAGCACGATAGAAACAAAGCTTAGCACGTATCCTGAACAGTATGCCTTGCCGTTAAGGAGGACGCTAAAAGGATATTGGAAGCTCCGCATCGGTGACTACCGTGTTGTTTTTGAATTTGACCGTTCGACGATTATAGTTCTTGGCATCGGCCACCGGAAGGACATCTATTATCGAATGAAGCGCCGTATGTATCCTTAAACTCGATATGCCTTGTTTATGGGCCTGACAGGAGTGAAATGGATATACTCAAATTAGTTCCTTCAAATGTTAAGAACTTTGTTGTCTAAACGATGCTTCATTGTTAAGCAAAACTTTATTGTTTCCCCATACATGCGGTGTACCTCTCCTAACCAACGCAGTGGGCTTGGAGAGATGGCGTGACTTTCGAAAAAATTCAACACTCGTCAAATCCCTGACAGGGAAGTACCATCTATAACACGCATAAAAGCAGGCGGATGCAAGAATCGGTTCCACCCTGCCATAGCACCAACGCTATTTTAAGGGCAAGAATTACTGGTTGAAACCTTTCACTT
>DMNE01000057.1 GCA_003453735.1 Nitrospiraceae bacterium
GGTCAGTTTCTGTTTCGTCTTGTTCAGGCCGCATACGACTCCGAACATCTCATCCATGACCGTCTCGAACTGATGACTGTCATGGAGATTTCCCGGATAGACGCAATAGTACAACGGCAGCCGGCTCTCGCGCGCCACCAGAAGCCCCAATCCGATCTGCCGGAGATTATGCCGTCCTTCCTTGTTCTTCCCCCGTCGAGCAAGCTCAGAGGGCGTATCACTCGCCATAAAGGTGTAGTAGTTTGTGGTATCAAACAACAGGCAGTCAGCATCAGGGGATTCAAGCTCCCACATCTTCTCAAAGAACCGCCGGGCAATCCTCTTGAGCGCGGCTTCCGATACCCTGTCCCACTTCTCCCAGTAGCGTTGACTGGTGAGCTCACCAATAGCAACAGGACGAATCTGCTGCACCGCTGTTCGCCCATACCATTGGGCAAGCTTGTTCTTGCTGGTGCTCTCGCACATCCGATTCCATATGCAGTACAAAAAATACTCTCCTACGGACGGACCTTCTTCCTGAGGGCCTCGCTCGATTTCCTTATCGACAATGCCCACTAGGTCAACGTCTTGGCTCACTTGATAGGCCAGCCACAATGCTCCGAACTCTTCCACCTTGAGTCTGACTGCCGCCTCTTCGGAGCCCGCTACGAGGCCAGCCACCCGTTCAGGAGAGCCGATGTATATTTGGGAGACTACCTTAGGCTTCCCCCCAACGCGTGCAATCTCGCGCACATACAGGTAGGGTCTTCCCTTTTTCGTCTTGATATGGAAATGCGCCATGTCAAATACTATTATAGTAGGGTCTTACTTGTCAAGTAAAAAATGCGTTTGAGCAGTCTTGCCATCCCCCAGTATCATGGATGATCCGAAGGATAAAGGTAAGAAGGGGAGCGTATAAAGCCTTAATTAGTAATTTTTGGAGGAAAGGAGAGGAAACTCGTGAGCGGTACTCAAGAAAACGAGAGACTCATGGCATGTGAAGTGTCAAATGCCGATACGAATAAGGCTGCAGAGGAAAAAGATTGCCCTGCTGCGGATCTTTTCACCGGCTGTGATGCTAAGGAGTACTTACAAGAGAAAGCGCTGAGGAAGTCTTGAGCACGCGGATAATACCCAACCCAGCTCTACCACCTGTAGATACCGGTCTGCGGCAATAAGCATAGCGATACCCAAGGTTACGACACTCAGACTCCTCACTGTTTCGTCTCGTGGTTTCGTCCTTGGTGACTCAAAGGTCTTTTGTAGTGATATCTTTGCCAAGGATTTCGTTCGCTTTAGCCTTCAGGCAGATTGTCCCTGCTCAAAACTGGGGATGGCAGAAATCATTTGTACCTGAGAAATCATGGTGTATCGGTAATCGACCTTGGTATATTATTTGCTTTACTCAGACCTCTACTGTGTGATAAACTTTTTTTGTGAGATTCGTATATGCGCTATCACTCGTCCTACTCGCAGTAGTATCGTATTTTGTGTTCCATGGAGAGCAGGAATATAAGAAAGACCTTTTACTTAAGACAAATTCTTATATCGAGGGGTTGAAGATCATACAGAAGAAAAATGGCAGCGATGCATGGGTCATTACAGCCAGAAGGGCTGACTTTACCAAGGACGAGAAGGTCGCACAGATGGATACCGTGACGATACAGGCAATACCGGAAGGCATTGTGGCCAATGCCGATACCGGAACGTACACCATGGCGACAAAAGAGCTTCGCCTTGACAATAACATTAAAATACGGATTAAGGATTCTATCGTCTTTGCAAAAAGTCTTATGTGGAATCCTTCCAGCGGAATGCTGACCTCAAACGATAGGGTGAGAGTTGACGGCACAAAGTTCAGAATAGAGGGAGAAGGGCTGACTGCTACGCAAGACCAAAAAGTGAAGCTTATGAACAAAGTCACGGCAACCTTCTTTTAAGGAATGGCGAGATCATCACGCAGCTCTGCTAAGGCTGAGAAATCAGGATGCACGATGCGACGCGGTATGCTACACGCGATGAACGTATTAGTTCGCGCATCACACAGCAGGCGTTACGTATCATTTGCACCCTCTTTTTTGCGTCTGGCCCCGTTTTTTTTATTCCTTCTGCTGTGCCTCTCCATTTCTGTTTCCTCCGGCGAGAACAAACCGCCCGAAGCACGGGGACCGATTGTCATAACCTCTGCAAATCTGTCCGCCGATAACAAAGCACATACAGCTCTCTTTGAAGGTTCTGTCACCGCTAAGACGGATACCATGACTATTTATTCAGACAAAATGCTCGTTTATTATTCCGAAGGTGGTGGGGTAACGAGAATCGACTCAGAGGGACATGTGAAAGTGATAACTGGTGAGCGGGTCATAACCTCTGCTGTCGCTACCTATCTGGCTGAGGACGATAAGGTGATATTTACGGGCGAGCCGAGGGCAACCGAGGGAGGCAATGTCGTCTCAGGAACAAAGATGATATACCTCATCAAGGAAGACCGCTCAATAGTCGAAAACAGCAAGGTTTTCATCGAGAACAAGAAAGGCAAATGACAAATATCCTCAGGGCAGAGGGGCTTTCAAAAAGCTACAGGGGAAAAGAAGTGGTTAAGAGCCTTAGTATATACGTCTCTACAGGAGAGATAGTCGGTCTTCTCGGTCCGAATGGCGCAGGAAAGACAACGACTTTTTATATGATCGTGGGTCTCATAAAGCCTGATAGCGGCGCTATTTTTCTAAATGACGAGGATATCGGTCAACTGCCCATGTACAAGAGAGCTATCAAGGGTATCAGCTATCTGCCGCAGGAGGCCTCCATCTTCAGGAAACTGACGGTAAGAGATAATCTCAGGGCGGTCCTCGAGATCAAGGGCTATGCTGAAACCGAGATGATTGACCAGGTAGAGCAACTCTTGGAGGAATTCAACCTGAGAGAGTTCGCCGACAGACAATCTTTCCGACTTTCCGGGGGAGAACGAAGGAGAACGGAGATTGCGCGTGCTCTCGCAACGCGTCCGACCTTCATCCTCTTCGATGAGCCTTTTGCAGGAATCGATCCAATTGCTATAATAGAATTCAAGAAGATGCTGCGATATCTCAAAGATAAGGGCTTGGGGATTCTGCTCACAGACCACAATGTCAGAGATACCCTGTCCATCACGGACAGGGCTTACATCATTAACAATGGAGGTATCCTTGATGAAGGGATACCGGAAAAACTCGTTGAAAATCCTGAGGTGAAAGAGACGTATCTCGGGAAGGAATTTCGACTCTAATGGCACTCGAAGGCAGACTCGAACTAAAACTTACTCAGAAACTCGTCCTTACGCCGCAGTTGCAGCTCGCCATAAAGCTGCTCCAGATGCCGCAACTGGAGCTGTCCGAAGCTCTCACTCAGGAACTCACCGAGAATCCTTTTCTCGAGGAGATTGTCGAAGAAAAGGAAGATTTGACCAGAGAAGAGATCGATAACGTCGAAACCGCGCTGGTAACGGATGATACTGAGGCACCACTCGAGAAACTCATAACCGGCGGATTGAGTGTGGAAGACTACTTCGATGAGCGAGGAAGCGACGGCAGGGACCTGGGATACTTCTCACCCGGTACGGTGGAACGTCCGTCATTCGAGCAGTTCATGTTCAAGGAAGTGGACCTTGTCGAGCACTTGATGTGGCAGTTGCGCCTCTCTGATGTGCCCGAAGATATCAGGGAGATCGGGGAGATGATAATCGGCAATATCGATGAAAACGGATATCTTCGTGCTTCAGACGAAGAGATTTCTGCCGCCGTACCCGCTGATCTTGAAAAAGTAGCCTGCGCGATACAGTGCATTCAGCAATTTGACCCTCCCGGGATTGCTGCGAGACATCTCCAGGAATGTTTGATCCTGCAACTGCGGGCATTGAACCTGTCCGACAGCCTTGCAGAAAAAATCGTTTTAAACAATATGTCAGACATCGAAAGAAAACGTTACCAACAGCTCGCCAAACAGTATAACGTATCCCTGGATGAAGTCATGACGGCCGTGAGTATCATCGAAGGGCTCGAGCCTAAACCTGCGAGAAATTTATCGACTTCTGCCGCCGCCTATATCGTTCCTGACGTTTATCTGGTAAAAACAGAGGATGGGTACCAGATTATCTTGAATGATGACGGATTGCCGCGTCTCAGGCTGAGCAACGAGTACAGAAAGCTGCTCCGTGCAAGAAACACACTTTCAAAAGAAGAAAAACAGTTTGTGGATGAAAAGCTGCGTTCCGCGGTATGGCTTCTCAAAAGCCTTGACCAGAGAAACAAGACCATCTATCGAGTAACTGAAAGCATACTCGAATTCCAGAGGGATTTTTTCGATAAGGACGTCTCCCACTTGAGGCCGTTAAATCTCAAGGATATAGCAACGACTCTCGGCATGCATGAAAGCACTATCAGCCGTGTCACTTCCAATAAATACCTGTCGTGCAGCCACGGCATTTTCAATTTCAGGTTTTTCTTCAGCAGTGCCCTTCAGAGCCCGACAGGAACAGTATCCTCAACGTCGGTCAAGGACGTCATCAAAAAACTCATCTCCGAGGAAGACGCTCAAAAACCGCTCAGCGACCAGAGGATTGTCGAGATGCTCAAAACAAAGGACATTATCATAGCACGGAGAACCGTTGCCAAATACCGTGAAGAGCTGAAAATCCCCCCCCAGGGGAGCCGGAAAAGAGTTTCCTTTGGCCAATAAGGGAGAGACCATCGTAATCGCAAACACCCCGGTATTCGATTGAAAAGGAGGATATATGAATATTATCGTAAATGGAAGACACCTGGAAGTTACCCCGGCACTGAGAAGCTATGCAGAGGAAAAAATAGGCAAATTTGAGAGGTATCTGTCAAACATCACAGAAGCAACAGTGACCCTCGTTGTAGAGAAGTACCGACATAAGACAGAGGTCCTGCTCAAGGCTAACGGAGTGATGATACAAGCCGAAGGCATCACAGGGGACATCTATTCATCCATTGACGAGGTGGTCGAAAAATTAGAAAAGCAGGTCAAAAAGTACAAAGAAAAAATGGTTTCCTATCGGAAAGGCGAGGGAAAGAGTGTTCCATCTCCAATGGCGGAAGGAATATCTGCACCGGCACCGGAGAGAGCAAGGATAATCAAGAAAGAGCGCCTTGCCATGAAGCCCATGTCCCCTGAT
Source organism: Nitrospiraceae bacterium (assembly GCA_003453735.1). Lineage (GTDB taxonomy): Bacteria > Nitrospirota > Thermodesulfovibrionia > Thermodesulfovibrionales > UBA9159 > UBA9159. The sequence goes on from DMNE01000057.1 coordinate 5,153, forward strand.
GAGGCCGCACTGCAGATGGAACTCCTTGATAAGGATTTTTTTATATTTTCAAACGATGCCAGTGGTGAGATAAACGTCATTTACCACAGAAACGACGGTAACTACGGCCTCATAGAACCGGTAAAATGAAACGGCTGCCCTTAGTGTCGGAGGAACTCACTTCGACCAACGCAGTAATCTGAATGCAGGACAATTATAAGATCACTTCGGGGCTGAGCCCTCGCATTGAAACGCGCTGTATCGAACAGAATGTCGGCTTTTTCCCTCCCCCTTCGCCACGCGAAGTAACACTGATCTGGTTTTATAGGCGATAGCATTGAGACCAACGATCGTCATCATAACAGGTCTTGCCGGCTCGGGCAAAACCGTCGCATTACGAGCACTGGAGGATGTGGGCTTTTACTGCGTAGACAATCTTCCCATAACCCTGATGGAGCCTTTCACTTCGACCATCACAGCAAACGACTCCAATAGGGTGGGGGTGGGGATAGATATCAGGGAAAAGGAGTTCCTCCCTGCACTTGATTCTGTACTGAAGAACTTACGAGAAAAGTATCATCTTGAGATTATCTTTCTCGAGGCAGAGAAAGAGGCCCTCATACGAAGGTTTAAGGAGACCAGGAGACCCCACCCGCTCGTCTCGGGTGACGTCGGTTTGGAAAGAGCCATCGATATCGAAAAATCCATGCTCATTCCGTTACGGGAAGAGGCTTACAGGATCATCGACACCTCTGCCTACACACCTCATCAGTTGCGGCATCTCATTTCTTCGCTCTTCAAGGGATCTTCGCAGAATACGGTTTTGTCGATAACCCTCATTTCTTTCGGATACAAATTTGGGATACCGTTAAGCGTTGACATGCTCTTTGATGTGAGATTCATCCCAAATCCTTTCTTTATCCCCACTCTCAGAGAACTCAACGGCACTGATATGGCTGTCAAAGACTTTGTTTTGAAAAATACGTCAACCCAGGAATTCCTTGAGAGGGTCTCAGAGTTATTGAATTTTCTTATCCCTCACTATATCAACGAAGGGAAGGCTTACCTGACTCTGGGATTCGGCTGCACGGGCGGCAAACACCGTTCCCCCGCAATAACAGAAAAGATATCAGAGATGATAAAAAACCATCCTGTTGAGATCACTGTAGTGCACCGAGACTTGCAAGAGTGATATACCTTGATAACAACGCTTCGACGCCAGTTGACCCGGAGGTCGCGGATGCTATGTTGTCTGCAGTCAGGTCGAACTATGGAAACCCCTCAAGCATCCATGCCATGGGCATCAGGGCAAGGACATCGGTCGAGGAGGCACGGTCACAGGTTGCAGAACTTATAGGAGTATCACCTGAAGAAATACTCTTTACATCCGGGGGAACGGAGTCAAACAACCTGGCCGTAATGGGTCTGGCCCTCAACAGAGGACAGGGCCACATCATAACTTCGCTGATCGAACATCCATCCGTGCTCAATCCATGCAGATACCTCGAAAGCAAGGGTTTTGCCCTCACCTGTGTCGGTATTGACGGACATGGCAGGGTGCGCGTCGATGAAGTGAAAGAGGCGTTACGAACGAATACCATTCTCATCACGATAATGCACGCCAACAACGAAACCGGAGTAATCCAGCCTATCGAGGAGATAGGCATTCTCGCCAGAAAGCGAGGGATCATTTTCCACACGGACGCTGCCCAGACTGTTGGTAAAATACCGGTTCACGCTGGGAAACTTTCTGTTGATATGGTGACGATTGCGTCGCATAAATTCTATGGGCCAAAGGGTATTGGTGCTCTTTATCTGAGAAAGGGACTGTCCTTACATCCGATCTTATGGGGCGCAGGACACGAGATGGGTCTCAGGCCAGGTACAGAAAACGTACCGGGAATCGTAGGCCTTGGAAAAGCATGTGAACTGGCACGCCGGTTTATTCCCGAGAGGGTATCTCACACTCGTAAACTGACCGACATGCTTTACCATGGTCTTAAGGAGAAGATGAGCGGCGTGCGACTCAATGGACATGAAACCCTGAGATTACCGAACACCCTGAACATCTCGATGGCGGGCATAGACTCCAGCGATCTATTAGAGGAAATTAAGGATACCATAGCTGCATCATTGGGTTCTGCTTGTCATTCAGGCCAGAGAAAACCTTCTTCGGTTCTTAAGGCTATGGGCTTGGCTGATGACGAGACCTTGTCATCCCTGCGGCTGAGTACCGGGAAGGACAACACGGAAGAAGAGATTAGAGACGTAATTGAGATACTTGCGAATGCTCTACATGACCGAGGACGGTAAGGGCCATTCCACCTCGCGCCACTAGTTTTTCTGCAAGGCCCCTTACCTGGTCGAGACTCACGATGTCAATCTCCTTCAGTGTCTGTTCAGGGGAATAATATCTCCCATAGTATATTTCCTGGCGCGCTATGTTCTGCATCCGGCTACTGGTGGATTCAAGTCCCATAATAAGATTACCCTTCATTTGGTCTTTTGCCCGCTGCAGTTCTGTATCCGTAATCGTATTCCTTAATCCGTTCATCTCTTCCGCAATAAGTTCGATAACTTCACCCACCCGCTTCCTAGCGGTGCCGGCGTACACAGACCACATCCCCGTATCTGCATACGATGCCATAAAGGAATAGATGGAATACGCAAGCCCTCTCTTCTCCCGTATCTCCTGGAACAGTCTCGAACTCACCCCTGCTCCCAAGATTGAATTCAGAAGATACAGGGCATACCGATCGGCACTTGCCAGCGGAATGCCCTCAACGCCCATGCAGATATGCGCTTCGGAGAGGTCTTTACTGTGGACATACGTTGAAGGATTAAATTCGGGCTTATTACCTTTCTTCGGCTCAGAGCCTCTCCGCAGGCTGCCGAGGGTCTGATTGAGGGATGCTATGAGTTTATCCGGCTGGAAGTTCCCGGCACAGGCGATTACGGTATCCTTTGTACCGTAATATTTCTTGATATGATCCATGAGGTCATCCCTGCCAAAAGATTTGATGGTCTCTCTTCTGCCAAGGATCGACTGGCCAATGCCTTTATGCCCCCATACGGCCTGATAAAAGAGATCATGGATATAGTCATCAGGAGTATCCTCCACCATCTTGATTTCCTCCTTGATGATCCTCTTTTCCTTCTCGAACTCGTCCTCAGGAAATGTCGAGTGCAGAAAAATATCGGTCAGCAGATCGATGCCCCGATCGATGTGCTCATCGAGCACTTTTACGTAGAAAGTAGTGGCCTCCCGAGAGGTAAAGGCATTCAATTCCCCACCGACAGAGTCAATCTCAACCGCTATATCTCGTGCAGAACGTTTTTTTGTGCCTTTAAAAAACATATGTTCAAGGAAATGTGATACGCCGTTCCTTTCAGGAGACTCATATCTCGATCCAACCTTGACCCATATCCCAAGGCTCACAGAACGAACATTTTCGATCCGCTCGACGACTAGGGGGATACCATTATCGAGATGATATTTTTTGAACATTTCCGCTCTCCCATAGATTGACTATTCTTAACTTCGGCGGCTGCCAGAGTTCCTTACATATTTAACAAGATGGCTGAGAAGAATCCTGAAGTGTAAACTAAATGCAGGATACCTGACGACCTCAGTGATTCCTGGACCGTACATCTCCTCGATATCTGCATTGTGTGGTGAGGCCGTTCTGTTGAGCTAACGACCTGCAGTCATGAACAATGGGAGGACCCCTTTATGGGTTTGCCTCCCTCTCCCTCATGGCTTCCTTTCTGCTCAACCGGATCCTTCCCGTTTTATCTATCTCTATAACCTTTACAAGAACTTCATCGCCTTCCTGTATCTCATCAGTAACCTTCGCTATCCTTCTGTCGGCTATTTGAGAGATATGGAGAAGTCCCTCGGTCCCCGGCAGAATCTCCACAAAGGCACCAAAGTCAACAACTCTCTTTACCTTGCCGAGATAGATCGTGCCTAACTCAGCCTCAGCAATAATACCCTTGATGATATCCATGGCCTTCACCGCCGAGGACTCGTCAGCAGACGCTATGTTTATCAGCCCGGCATCGTTGATATCTATCTTAACGCCCGTCTGCTCTATGATGCCCCTGATCACCTTTCCCCCCGTGCCGATAACTTCCCGTATCTTGTCCTGCTTTATCTGCATCGTGTATATCCTCGGGGCATGGGGAGCAAGGTTTTCCCTCGGCGCTGATAATGCCTCTCTTAATTTTGCAATGATAAAGACCCTTCCCTGCCTCGCCTGTTCAAGGGCCCTTTCCATCACGCTCTTGCTCACCCCTCCCGTTTTCAGATCCATCTGGAATGCGGTTATCCCCTCTTCCGTGCCGGTAACCTTAAAATCCATATCTCCGAGATGGTCTTCAAGACCAAGGATATCGGTGAGCACAACAGTCTTATCGCCATCCTGAATCATCCCCATGGCTATACCGGCCACCGGCGCCTTAATGGGTACCCCTCCGTCCATAAGCGCGAGGGTGGCACCGCATACTGTTGCCATGGAAGAAGAGCCGTTTGATTCAAGAATGTCGGAAACAACCCGTATGGTATAGGGGAATGCTTCCTTGGTGGGGATTACCGGTTTCAACGCTTTCTCAGCGAGGGCTCCGTGACCGATCTCCCGTCTGCCTGGCGAACGCAACGGCTTTACCTCGCCAACGCTGAAGGGGGGGAAATTATAATGCAGCATGAATGTCTTGTATGTTTCTCCCTCCAGGGTCTCTATCTTCTGTTCGTCATCGGCGGTACCGAGAGTTATCGCAACAAGCGCTTGGGTTTCCCCTCTGACGAAGAGGGCAGAACCATGTGCCCGCGGAAGAAAGCCGACCGTCGAGGTTATCTGACGTATCTCGTCCGGCCTCCTGCCATCAGCCCGAATGCCTTTATCGATAACCATCCTTCTTACAAGGTCTTTTTCTATATCAAAGAATATGTTGGCAATCTCCTTACTAAGCCCCTTTTCTTCTGCTTCAAAATGCTTCACTGCATCTTCTAAAAGCATATCGAGTGCCTCTTGCCTTCTCTGTTTCCCCGGAATCGATATGTGTTCCTTAATGCGATCAAGGACATATTCCTTAACACTGCTCTGCAATGCTTCATCAATTGTTTTCTGGACGAGCGACCTCTTTTTCTTTCCAACGAGCCCCCTCAGCTGTTCCTGTATAGCGACAATCCTCTTAATTTCGGAATGTGCATATTCGATGGCATCGAGGAGTATTTTTTCAGATACCTCTGAAGCACCCCCCTCCACCATTAAGACAGCACCTTCCGTTCCGGCAACCACGATATTGAGTTGGACCTTATCTGACTCCGACAGATCGGGATTAATAATCAACTCACCGTCCAACAATCCAACCCTGACCGCCGCGACAGGTCCATCAAAAGGAATGTCAGAAATTACTAACGCGGCAGAAATACCCGTTATTCCCAGAATATCGGAAACATTCTCCTCTCCGAAGGAAAGCACAGAGACGATGCCCTGCGTCTCTGAATAAAACCCCTTCGGGAAAAGAGGCCGTATAGGCCGGTCAATCAGGCGGGACGTAAGTACCTCCTTCTCTGTGGGCCTTCCTTCCCTTTTGAAGTATCCCCCGGGAATCTTTCCTGCGGCAAAAGTCTTTTCCTGATAATCCACGGTCAGGGGGAAAAAATTGAGACCTTCTTTTATCTTTTTGTCCGCAACTGCCGTAGCAAGCAAAACCGTATCGCCATATTTCACAACAACGGCACCATCCGATTGTTTCGCTATCTCACCTGTTTCGATAGAAAGCTTCTTTCCTCTGACCTCAACGTCTACCTTAGTCATCAATACATTTCTCCTATTTCCTGAGTCCCAAGCGTTCCACAACCTTTGCGTACCGCTCCCTGCTGTTGCTTTTCAGATAATTCAGAAGACTCCTGCGCTGGCTGACGAGTTTCAAAAGCCCGCGGCGCGAATGATGATCATTCTTGTGGGTCTTAAAATGCTCGGTAAGGTAACCTATCCGTTCGCTGAGAATCGCTATCTGAACCTCGGGAGAACCGGTGTCTTTCTCATGAATCCTATAGTCGCCGATAAGGCTCTGTTTCCTTTCCTTCTCAAGTGCCATACCATCACCGCCTTCCTTAACTTAAATTATATTTTATTTTACCCGTTTACTATACCATAACTTCCTGATTATTGTCCGAAATCAGGGAGTTTCCTCTCGCATCACAACTGAGGATTCCTCTCCGCCCCCCCATAAAAAGGGCTAGAAATAGCCTCCTCCCGATGAGATGATCAAAAACGAGGCAATCTCGAGTTATTTCTTCTTCTTCTCTCTTATCGCCGCATGTGCTGCTGCAAACCTGGCAATCGGAACCCTGAAAGGAGAACAACTAACATAATCGAGCCCAATTTCATGGCAGAATTCAATAGATTTTGGATCACCGCCGTGTTCTCCGCATATTCCCATCTTAAGATCTTTTTTCACCTTCCTGCCTTTCTCCACAGCGATGCGCATAAAAACGCCGACTCCGTCCGTGTCGATCGAGATAAAAGGGTCCTCCTTTAGTATCCCGCTCTCAACATAAAACGGCAGAAACCTTCCCGCGTCGTCTCGCGAAAGCCCATAGACCGTCTGGGTTAGGTCATTCGTACCGAACGAATAAAAATCCGCCTGTGTGGCGATCTCATCAGACGTCACGCATGCACGGGGCAACTCGATCATGGTTCCGACAGTATAGGGCACTTTCTTTCCATATTTTTTTTGAACTTCCTCTGCAACAGAAACCACAATGTTCCTCATTCTCACGAGTTCATTCACATGCCCCACGAGGGGGATCATGATTTCGGGAACAACCTTAACCTTCAGCTTCGAAAGCTCACAGGCCGCTTCCATGATTGCCTGTACCTGCATCGCATATATTTCCGGGAATGTCACCCCGAGACGGCACCCGCGGTGTCCAAGCATAGGATTAAACTCATGGAGCGATCCATTTTTTGCCTTCAGCTGTTCAAACGGCACCCCCATTTCACTGGAGAGTTCAGTCAACTCTTGATCAGTGTGTGGAAGGAATTCGTGGAGAGGTGGGTCGAGAAGCCTTACCGTAACCGGAAGACCGTCCATAGCCTTGAATATGCCGAGGAAATCGTTTTTCTGGAATGGAAGGAGCTTTGCGAGGGCCTTTTCCCTTCCGTCCACGGTTTCGGAAAGGATCATCTCTCTGACAGCCTTTATTCTGTCAGGACCAAAAAACATATGTTCTGTCCTGCAGAGGCCGATTCCCTGTGCGCCAAAATTCCTTGCAACCGTGGCGTCATTGGGGGTATCGGCATTCGTCCTGACCTTTAGCGTTCTGGACCGGTCAGCCCATTTCATGAGCTCTTTGTACCAAGGATTATCCTCGGGGCTAGCGGGCAGGAGGTTCAGCTTCCCTTCGTATACACGTCCCTTTGTCCCGTTCAGCGTGATCCAGTCACCTTCTCTAACTATCCTTCCATTCACATGGATCTCTTTTTTCGGTAATTCTATATGGAGGGCCGAGCAGCCAACGATGCAGCATTTGCCCCATCCCCTCGCAACGAGGGCCGCGTGGCTTGTCATACCGCCCTTTGATGTGAGAATCGCCTGCGCTGCGTGCATTCCATGTACGTCCTCCGGCGAAGTCTCGTTCCTCACCAAGATCACCTTCTCCCCCTTCTCTGCCCAAGCCTGAGCTTCATCGGCAGTAAATACTACCTTTCCGATAGCTCCGCCCGGACCCGCAGGCAAGCCCTTTGCAAGTTCCAAGGCATTCTTTTCTGCGATCGGATCCACGCTAGGGTGCAAGAGTTCATCGATCTGCTCCGGCTTGACGCGCAAAAGAGCCATTTCTTTCGTGATCAGTTTCGATTTCCCCATCTCAACCGCCATGCGGATAGCAGCTTGACCGTTCCGTTTACCAACCCTCGTCTGGAGCATCCAAAGCCTTCCATCTTCAATGGTGAATTCGATATCCTGCATGTCTTTATAATGCTTCTCAAGCTTTTTTTCTATTGCAAATAACTGTTTATACACGGGGTTCATTGCTTCCTCAAGGGAAGGGAGATGCCTCGTATCATCCGTCTTCCCTGCCTTGTTCACGGGATTGGGAGTTCTGATACCCGCCACAACATCCTCTCCCTGCGCATTCGGTAGCCACTCACCGAAAAACATGTCTTCCCCAGTAGCGGGGTTACGGGTAAAGGCAACACCCGTTGCTGAATTATTGCCAGTATTTCCAAAAACCATCGCCTGGACATTTACTGCGGTTCCCCAGTCTTGAGGGATCTTCTCAATCTTGCGGTATGAAACGGCACGCTTCCCCATCCAAGACTGGAAAACGGCGCCAATGCCGCCCCAGAGTTGTTCCTGCGGGTCGTCAGGGAAGTCTTTCCTAAGGGTATTCTTAATAATCACCTTAAATTCGTCACTCAATTTCTTCAGGTCATCGGGAGTCAGATCGGTGTCATTTTTGTATCCTTTGGCCCTTTTAACTCTTTCCATCGCATGCTCCAGCTTCTGGCGGATACCTTCACCATTCTCGGGCTCTATTCCT